>JBKQLZ010000215.1:0-15099 GCA_052146895.1 Acidimicrobiales bacterium | reverse complement strand
CTACAACGCGCTGCGCCGGCATTCCTCGATCGGCAACATCTCGCCAATCGAGTGGGAGCTACGCTGCGCACGCCGTCAACTTCAAGCCGCATAACCATGTGTCCTGCTGACGGGGGGAAGGCCACCGATTCGTTGCGTCGATCGGTTTGGGCATCGATCGATTGGAAGCGGACGAAGCCTCGCATTTTCGAGGTCCCATTCCTGTGGTGCTCAGAACTTCCACGCAGAACGCCGCCGCAACGAACCCCGCGACACAGGACGCCCGCCTCACTTGTGTGAGGACGGGCGCCCGCTAACCGAATTGTGAGGGACATTCAGCGAGCCTTACGGGCCCCTTGCCGCTGCAACGCTTCTCGAAGAAGCCGACTTGCCGGATTACCTGATGTTCCTCACAGGAAAAGCCCACCTCTAGCACGTCCGGGCTTTCCCAATATTACGAAGACGATGCCCTGGATCACATCCCAAGCCTCCTCTCCAAATCCACCCACTGGATCCAATTCGGGTAACAGCGGATCCGGCCAATTTATTCCCGAACAAGACGCCTGAGGCGCTACTCCCGAAAAGACATCTGAGGCGCGACAGCGAAGCAGGACCTTCTCCCCTATCACCGGGGTGCGACCGGCGCGATCGTTAATCGAGCAGAGCGCGTTACCCGAGCGGAGGAGGCACCGTGGAACATGCATCGAACCGAATTGTCGTCGGGGTGGACGGCTCCGCCTGTTCGCTGCACGCGCTGAGGTGGGCCGTGCGGGAGGCACTGATCAGCGGCACAGAAGTCACAGCCGTGCTGGTCTGGTCGGACCCGTGGAGCATCGTCGGCCCACCGTCGATGTTCGGCGCCGGCAAAGCAGGTCACGCCCGCCTGAGGGAGCTGGTTGCCAACCGGGTCAAGCAGGCGGTCGACGAGGAGCATGCCGGTGCTGTGCATGTCGAGGAGCGCGTCGTGGCCGGCCATGCAGCCGAGACTCTCGTCGCCGAGAGCGCAGGCGCTCGCCTGCTCGTGGTGGGCACCACCGGTCTCAGCGGCATCAGGCGTTGGATGCTCGGGTCGGTGAGCCAACGCTGCGCGCAGCTCTCTCACATCCCCGTCGTGATCGTGCCTCTGCCCGACGGAGAGCCTGAGTTCACGTGAACAGACGAGCCACGCCGGAACATGGGTGTCTCCGCGTCCGGTTGGCTCTACTGTCGGTTCCGTGAACTGACGCGGGAGGGAGGAGAGCTTGCCAGCACTGTCGGACTTCCTGCGGCGCTTCCGATTCCACGCCGTGCCCGGAGCACTTGCCGCTGTCCCGATCGATCGGACACTTGGACTCGAGCGAGAGCTTGATCCTCTCTTCTCATTGTTCGCACGCGCTCACGAGCAGGCACTCGCACTTCTCGCCGCTGCGGCGCGCGAGGCCGAGGCGACCCGAGCAGAAGGCAGCAGCACGGCTGCCTCAATTCGTTCCGAGGCCCGAGCGAAGGCCGACACCGAGCGCCTCGCCGTGACTGCTTCCTTGCTCGAGGAGGCCGCCCGAGAGCGGACCGAGGTTCTCGGGAAGGCGCATGCCGAGGCCCGTCGCATCGACGAGGTGGTCGGACAGCGCTTGCCTGCTCTCGCCGAGCGTCTGGCGGGGCGGATCGTCGACACTTGGGGGATAGCGCCTTGAGCGCATCGTGGGTCGCGGCGACGACACGTGGACGCGGGTTGGCCAGCCACCTGCTAGGCCGGTTCGGAGCTGAACAGCTGAGCCGCTCTCGATCGCTCGGAGCGGCCATCGAAGCACTGTCACGCACGCCGTACCGCCGCGAAGTCCAAGCCGGCATGGAGATCGCAGCAGCCGAGCACGCCGTCGGTGCGGCCGGACTGTGGCAGTTGCGGGTCCTCGCGGGCTGGAGCCCTGCTTTCGGGGCCGGCTCTCTTCGGGTGCTCGCCGGAAGGTTCGAGATAGCGAACATCGTGGGGCATCTGTCAGCCCTGCGCGGCAACGAACCTGCAGTCCCCTTCACCCTCGGTGGCCTTGGCACCACGTGGCCATCGATTGCCTCGAGCCGCTCGACCGCGCAACTCCGTGCGGCGCTCGCACGGTCGCCATGGGGCGATCCAGGCGCTGACGATCCTGCTGCGCTGAGGGTCGCTCTCGAACTCGCGTGGGCTCGACAACTGGCCGGCACGGCGGGCGCGACCGGCTGGGCGGCCGCGTACAGTGCTCTCGTGGCGGCAAGGCTCCTCGCATCCGGTGCGCTCCGTTCGCTGGCGGAGAGCCCCCGGCGCGACTTGAGGCGCCTGCTTGGTGATCGCGCGGAAGCAGCGACGTCGATCACCGGACTCGCCGGCCAGCTGCCCCGCGCCGCAACGTGGGTACTGGCAGGGCTCGAGGAGCCGGACGACCTATGGACAGCGGAGACACGCTGGTGGCGTCGCGTGGCTGATGACGCGGTCGCCTTGAGCCATTCGCCGCAGCCGTGCGCGGAATCGGTCCTCGGTTGCGGCATGCTCGTCGTCGCTGACGCCCAGTGGGTCCAGGCGGCGTTGGAGATCGCCGACCGCGGCGGGGGATCGTTGAGTGAGGTGATCGATGCCGTGGCGTGACGCTCTGGAGCCGGTCCGCATGGAGCGGGTGGCGGTGGTCGCAACCGGCGACGCCTTGCAAGAGGTGCTCTCTCTCGTGGCCGAAGCCGGCGTCCTCGAGCCCGATCTGACGATGCTCGAGCGCGGGAGCGAGTTGCCCAGCGGCGGTGTCGAGCTCGGAGTCGATGACGTCTGTGCGGCAACGCTCCAACGCAACGAGGTCGCGGCCCTGGCCGGCTGGATCCCGGCGACGAAGATCGAGCGCCTCGCACTGGCGCTCGAGCCGCTCGGGGCGACCCTCGTGCGCCTCCCCCTGCCCGCTGACGTCCAGCCTCCGACCCTCGTACCCCCGTCCGGTCCTGCCGGTACGTTCCAGCCGCTGGTCGACACATACGCGACCGTGCCGTACGACGACATCAACCCTTCTGTACTGGCAGGCCTGGCCTACGTCGCGATGTTCGGCATGATGTTCGGGGACGTGGGTCATGGCGTCCTCCTGCTGGCGGCCGGGCTTTTCCTGCGCCTTTCGCGGCGACCCCTGCCTTCATATCTGAGGAAAGCTGCCCCCTTCGTCATCGGCTGCGGCGTCACCAGCACCGCGTTCGGCTTCGCCTTCGGCGAGACGTTCGGCCCCACGCATCTCGCGCCCGTGCTGTGGCTGGCTCCGCTGGCGCACGAGACGGAGCTGCTGGCAGTGGCGATCGCGATCGGTGCAGCACTCATCGCTGCCTCGTACGTGCTGGGAACGGTCAACCGTTGGCGCGAAGGGGGAGCTACCCGAGCACTACTCGCCGTCTCAGGCATCGCGGGCGCCGGGATGTACCTGGGCCTCGCTCTGGTGGGCCTTGGGTGGTACCGGCACCTGGTCGCTGCCAAACTGTGCGGTGCGGTGATAGCTCTCATCGGCGTGATACTCGGCTTCGCCGGCCTGTACGCGGAGGCCGGGGGACGCGCTGCCGGAGTCGCCGAAGCGACCGTCGAGATGTTCGACTCGGTGATCCGCCTTGGTACCAACACCATGTCGTTCGCCCGGCTCGCTGCTTTCGGGCTCACCCACGCCGCACTCACGGGAATCGTTTGGCAAGGTACAACGGTCCTGTGGCACAAGGGAGGACTGATGACGGTCCTCGGCGCCGTTCTCTTCTTCGCGGGGAACGCCTTCACCTTCGCGCTCGAGGGTCTGGTCGCGGCGATCCAAGCGTTGCGGCTCGAGTACTACGAGCTCTTCTCCCGGGTCTTCTCAAGCCAAGGCCGCTCGTTCCGACCCTGGCACATCTCGAAGCTCACACCTAAGGAGGCATCATGCTCGCTTGGTTGATCGGATTGCCCGTCCTCGGCGGGGTCGCGGCCCTTGGGGCGATCGTACTCCGTCACCGACCCCGCTCCTTCCTGAAGATCGTCAAGCTCGCGAACCTGGCGCTGCTCGTCGGGACGGGCGTGCTCGTGATCCTCGCGATATTGGCCGAGCCGAGCTCGGCGGCAACGACCGCAGCCAGCAGCGCCAAGTCCTATGCGGGGCAGGCGCTCATCGGCGCAGGCATCGCGGTGGCGGGTTCCTCGATCGGCGCCGGCATCTCCGTCGCCTACACGGGATCGGCAGCGATCGCCGCCATGAGCGAGCGGCCGGAGCTCTTCGGCCGAGCGATGGTCATCGTCGGCCTCGCTGAGGGCATCGCCATCTACGGGCTGGTCGTCGCCATCATCCTGATCGGGAAGACCTGACTCAATGAGACAGGTGGCAGTGCTCGGCGAGTCACGCCGAGCAGCCTGGTTCGCCCTCGCTGGGGCAACGGTCCTCGAAGCCGAGGATCCCGAGGCAGCACGGAGAGCGTGGAAGGCCATCGGCGACGAGACTGCTGTGGTCGTCCTCACGCCCATGGCTGCCGCTGCGATCTCCAACCTGCCAGCTCCAAGAGTTGATCTCTTGACCGTCGTGATGCCAACACCGCCAAGCAACGGTGCCTCGAATCGGTCCGGACAGGTCAGGTAGCTGCGTGCCCTCTGTCCTCTCCGCCGCGCGCTCGGCACGCAGTGCGGGCACCATGAGCGCTTCCCTCGCCGTGGTCGAGCAATCTCTGCTCGCCGAGGCGGAAGGGCGGGCGGACTCGATCGTCGAGGCCGCTCGGAGCGACGCCGCAGCGGAAGTGGCGCGGGCCCGATCCTATGGCCAACGGCTCATCGAGCAGGCGCGGGCGGAGGGGACCTCTGCAGCGGGTCGGGCGGCCGAGACGGCGCTCGCCCTCGCTGAGGGCGAAGCGATGTCCTTCGTCCTTGCCGCTCGCCGCCGCGGGTACGAAGCCCTGCGCTTGGCCCTCATCGAGGAGCTTACGGGCAAGCTGCGACGAGGCGAGGTCTCTGCGCTCGAGAGCCGGCTCGCGGCGATCGTTCGCAGGCGAGCGGGCACCGGAGCGATCGTGCGAGGCGCCCTCGGCGACCCCTCGGGATTGGTCGCGACTTCCGGCAACCGGAGCGCCTCGGTCACGATCGAGGCGCTAGTCGACCACGCGCTCGCCTCGGCGGACCTCGAGATCGAGGCGCTCTCGGCATGACCGACTCGCCCACGACCTCGTCCCCGTCGCCGTCCTCGACGTCGTCAGTCGGTCGTGTGCTCAGGGTGAGCGGCCCGCTGGTGGAGGTCGACGGCATCGACCGCGCCGCGATGCTCGACGTCGTCGAAATAGGGCCGTCACGCCTGGCAGCAGAGGTCGTGTCCGTCACGAGCGCCGGGCGGATCGTCGCACAGGCATACGAGTACACGGGTGGCATGCGTGTCGGTGACGAGGCCACCGCGCTCGGCCACCCCCTCGCCGCACGTCTCGGACCTTGGCTCCTCGGCGGAGTCTTCGACGGCATGCTGCGACCGCTCCGCGGCGGGCCAACCTGGCTCACGCCAGGCGTGCTGAGGGCGGAGGGTGGAGGGGAAGCCCGGTGGCGTTTCTCGCCGAAGACAGCCCGCGGCGACACTGTGAGCGCCGGCGACGTGCTCGCCGCAGTTCCCACCGCGGGCGATGTCGAGTACCGCCTCCTCGTGGCTCCCGGTGTGTCCGGCGTTGTCGAGTGGATCGCAGCAGAGGAGGACGTCGGAGAGGACGAGCGGGTCGCCACCGTCGGCGGGCACGACGTGACGCTCGCTCAGTCGTGGCCAGTCCGGGTCCCGAGGCCGGTTGTCGCTCGACTCGATCCCTCCGAGCCGCTCGCCACCGGACAGCGGGTCGTCGACCTGCTCTTCCCCGTCGCCAAGGGCTCGACCGTGGCCGTGCCGGGCGGCTTCGGGACGGGCAAGACCGTCCTCTTGCAGCAGATCGTGAAGTGGTGCAACGCCGACGTCATCGTCTTCGTCGGCTGCGGTGAGCGGGGCAACGAGCTCGCCGACGCCCTCACCGATCTCGGCGAGCTCGTTGACCCCCGGAGCGGCAGGAGCCTGCTCGAGCGCACCGTCGTCATTGCGAACACCTCGAACATGCCAGTCATGGCTCGCGAGGCGAGCATCTACACCGGCATGACCGTGGCTGAGCTCTTCAGAGACATGGGCTACGACACGGTCCTCCTCGCGGACTCGACCTCACGCTGGGCCGAAGCGCTGCGGGAGTTCTCCTCGCGCTCAGGCGAGCTTCCGGCAGAAGAGGGATACCCAGCCGGCCTCGCCTCGGCGATAGCCGCGTTCTACGAGCGCGCCGGAACCGTGCGAACCCTCGGCGGGACCCACGGGTCCGTCACCGTCATCGGCGCCGTATCGCCGCCCGGCGGCGACATGACGGAGCCGGTCACCTCGCATACCGAGCGTTTCGTCCGGTGTCTCTGGTCCCTCGACCGCGATCTCGCGTATGCGCGCCACTACCCGGCCATCACGTGGCGGCGGTCCTTTTCTCGCGACGCCGGCGCTGTCGGCGATTGGCACGGGGCAGCCGGGCGCACGAAGTGGGCGGCTGACCGAGCCCGCGCCGTCGCGCTGCTGGCCGAAGCGGACCGCCTCGCCCCGATCGTCGAGCTGGTCGGCCTCGCCGGTCTGCCGGCGAGAGAGCGCATGGTCCTGCTCGGCGCGCGTTTGGTCCGGGAAGGCGTGCTCCAGCAGAGCGCGCTCAGCAAGAACGACGCCTCTTGCTCCCCAGAGAAACAATCCGCCCTTCTCGACCTCGCCCTCGCCCTCTACGAGCGATGCCTCGAGCTCGTTGGCAGGGGCGTCCCGGCCTCGGTCGTCGAGGAGATCGACCTAGCGGGAGCAACTCGCATGCGCGACGAAGTCCCGCCTGACGACGCGTCATCGGTGACCCGGCGCCGTGACGACCTGCTCGAGATCCTGGCGGTAGTCGGATGACCGGGCCTGGTGAGTTCACGATCCCCGTCGAGTACCAAGGGGCACACAGCGTCGAAGGGCCTCTTCTCGTAGTGGACAAGGTTGCCGACGTCGGGTGGGACGAGATGGCGACCGTCCGACTGGCCTCGGGCGAGGTCCGACAGGCGCTCGTCCTCGAGGTCCACGAGGACCTCGCGATCGTGGAAGTCCTGCAGGGCACCTCCGGGCTCGACCCCCGTGAGGTGACTGTCGGGTTCACGGGCAAACCCTTCGAGATCCCTGTCGGCGAGGGCTGGATGGGGCGCGCGTGGAGCGGGCTCGGCGAGCCGCTCGACGGCGGTCCGCCCATGCTCGGAGCCGCGATGCGCCCGGTCGCAGGCTCCCCGCTCAACCCCACACTCAGGGACGTGCCCCGCGACCCGATCGTCACGGGCATCTCGGTCATCGACGCGCTCACCACGTTCGTCCGCGGCCAGAAACTCCCCATCTTCTCGAGTGCCGGCCTCCCCCACCTCGAGCTCGTCACCCAGATCGCCGCCCAAGCGACGGCCCCGGGCGAACCATTCAGGGTCATCGTCGCCGCCATGGGTCTCACGCATGTCGACGCTGCCGCGATCCGCCGTGCTCTCGAGAAGCGAAGCGCGACGGGTGAGCTGGCGCTCTTTCTCGACACCGCAGACGACCCGGTCGTCCAGCGGATCCTCACGCCACGAGTGGCGCTCACCGTCGCGGAGCACCTTGCGTTCGACCGCGGCGAGCACGTGCTCGTGCTGCTCGCCGATATGACGAGCTACTGCGAAGCGGTGAGAGAGGTCTCCGCGGCGCGCGGCGAGATCCCCGGCCGGCGTGCCTATCCCGGCTACCTCTACAGCGATCTCGCCTCCATCTACGAGCGCTGCGGCCGGATCCGGCACCGGCCCGGGTCCGTCACCTTGCTGCCCGTCCTCACGATGCCCGCCGGCGACATCACGCACCCGGTCCCCGACCTGACCGGCTACATCACCGAGGGCCAGATCGTGCTCAGCGCCGAGCTTGCCGGTCAGGGCATCTACCCACCCGTGGACGTCCTCGGATCGCTCTCGAGGCTCATGCGCAAGGGCACCGGCGAGCGGCTGACACGGGCCGACCACCCAGCGATCGCAGCCCAGCTCGTCGCCGCCCTCGCGCAGGCCGGCCAAGTGAGGGACATCGCCGAGCTTGTGGGTGTCGCTGCGCTGACCGACACGGATCGTCGGTATCTCGATTTCGCCGACGCCTTCCGGACGGTCCTCGTCAGCCAGGGTGTGGACGAGTCGCGCTCGATCGAAGAGAGCCTCGAGCGCGCCTGGAAAGTGGTGTCGGTGCTCCCGCAGCGGGAGCTCACGATGGTCCCGACTGAGTACATCGAGCGTTACTACGTGTCGAGCGAGCCCGGCGGGACCGAGCAAGGCACGTCTCGCAACGCCGGGCCGGCTCCGGGAGAAGGCAATGGCTGAACCAGCGCCGCCGGGCCGCGCAGGCCGCTTGTGGCTCCAGGGACGCATCGCGGCTGCCCGCCGCGGTCTCGAGCTCCTCGATCGCAAGCATCAGCTGCTCCAGCGTGAGCTCGAGAAGCTGGAGCTCGCGGAACGCGAGACGCGCGAGCGATGGGAAGCCGCTTGTGCGGAGGCGGAACGCTGGGGGTTACGAGCCGCAGTCCTCGGAGGCCAGGCGGATCTCTCTTTTGCCGCCAACACGTTCGCAGGTTCGACCGGGGTCGATGTCACGTGGCGCAACAACATGGGCGTGCGCTATCCCGACACCGTCGAGTGCTCGTTCTCAGAACCGAGCCCGGCGGAGCTCGCAGCCGGCAACGCGGCGCTTCGTCCTGCGCTTCGCGCGTATCGAGCCGCCCTCGAGGCGGCCGCCACACACGCAGCCGCCGACGAGGCTTACCGCTGCGTGGTCGAGGAGCTGCAGGCGACCAAACGCCGCGTCCGCGCGATCGAGCGGCATCGGCTGCCTGGCCTTGAGGAGAACCTCCGGCGCCTTCAGCTCCACCTCGACGAGCTCGACCGGGAGGAGCGGGTCGTGACGCGGTGGGCGCGGGACCGTCGCGACTCGTCCGACGATGACCTCAGCCGACAAGGACCTCGTTGCCAAGCCTGACTGTGCCGGCAAATACAGAGCGGGCGACGAGAATCGAACTCGGATGCCACTTGACACGAGGGCATTCGACGCCTAAACGACACATGTCGGACCCGTAAACGTCGACAGACGCCAGCTGGGATCTACACCGTGGAGCCAGATGGCAAGGCGGGGGAAGGAGATGCCCGATGAAGGAGGACCGCTCGACGAGCCCGGTCGAGGAACGGGACGGTTTCCTGATCGGACCCACCCGCACGCCGCGAAACCGGGCCAGTGCCACCGCTCTCGCCAAGGCCGGAATGGCACCCCGGGCCCACAACGTCCACGACGACGACACCGCCAAGGCCCTCGGGTTCCGCGGCGGCACGATAGCGGGCTCGATACACCTGGACCAGTTCCCACCGGTGGTGCTGGCTGCCTTCGGCGAGCGATGGTTCGAGGACGGGTCGATCTCCCTTCTGTTCCGCAATGCGACCGTCGACGCCGAGCCGGTGATCGCCATGGTCGCCAAGCCTGCGCCCGGTGCCGATCTGGTGGCGGCGCGCATGGAGCGCACCGACGGGCTGCTCGTGGCCGAGGGCACGGTCTCGGTGGGCCGCGAGGCCGGGCCGACCTACCTGTCGGCGCTGGACCTGAGACCGGCCGATCCGGGCGAGCTGCGGCTGCTCGAGGGGGTAGCGACCGGAGCACCGATCTCGGGCCGAAGCTTCACGGTCGACGGCGACCAGCAGCGCGAGCGACTCGAGGCGGCTTTCATTACCGAGCCTCTGGCGTGGTACACGGGGCCGTCGCCTTGGGGACCGCCCATCGTGAACCCATCGGCCATCGTCCAGCTCATTCGCAACGGTCCGGCTGACTTCGGCTCGCACGTCGCCGAGGCGGTCGGGCTGTTCGGCGCGATCGAGCTGCGTTTCTCCTCGGGCCCGCTGCGCTGCGACACGCCGTACTCGGTCGCCGGTGAAATCGTCGCCGTCGGCGCCAGCCCGAAGACCGAGTACGTCTGGTACGACAGCCGTGCCATCGACGAGGCGGGCGCCGTTGCGGTCGCCATGCGCATGCAGCTGCGCTGGATGAAGGCGTCGTCCCCCCTGTATGCCCGACAGGACTGAGATGGCCGGTGCCCTCGAGGGCGTGAAGGTGCTCGAATTCTCCGAGATGATCGCCGCTCCGTTCGCCGGCATGCACCTGGGTGATCTGGGGGCAGACGTGATCAAGGTGGAGGCGCCCGAGGGGGACCCGTGGCGGCATGCCCTCGAGTTCGCCCCCAACGAGAGCCGCACGTTCCTCTCGCTCAACCGCAACAAGCGAGGCATGACCCTCGACTTGAAGAACGCCAAGGCGCAGGAGGTGGTGCACCGGCTTGTGCCGAGCATGGACGTGGTGGTCGTGAACTACCGGCCCGACGTGCCCAGGCGTCTAGGCATCGACTACGAGACCCTCTCTGAGATAAACCCGCGGCTCATCTACGTGCAGAACACCGCCATGGGCGAACGGGGAGAGCACAGCCACCGGCCTGGCTACGACCTGATCGCCCAGGCCGTTTCCGGCCTCATGCTGACCGGCCAGCGTGTCGACCTCGACGGCGTGCCCATGCCGCTCACTCCTGCCATCGGCGACTACGGGACCGGCATCGTCATCGCCATGGCGGTGTGCGCCGCGCTGTTCGCCCGGGAGCGGACCGGTCAGGGACAGAAGGTCGACACCACCTTGCTCGGCACGTCACTTGCCCTCCAGACCGCGCTCTTCATGCGGACCGAGATCGACAGCCGACCGGCGGAGCCCAGCGTGTCGAGCACTTCTCGGGAGGCGAGGGCACTGAACGCCTACTACCGCGTGTACTACACCAAGGATTCGATGATCGCGATCGCCTGCCTCACGCCGACCCTGCGCCGGAAGCTGGCCGACGCGATCGAGGTCCACGACGTGCGCCACGACCGCAAGATCGATCGCGAGTCCGAGGAGGGGCTCCGGACGGCCGCCGAGTTCACCGCTGCTGCGACGGAGCGGTTCCTGGAGCGGACCACCGATGAATGGCTGGAGCGGTTCGACACCGCCGATATCCCGGCCGGTCCGGTCCGGACGGTGACCGAGCTGCTCGACGATCCCCAGGTGCTGGCGAACGACTTGGTGGTCGAGTACGAGCACCCAGTGGCCCGCACAGTCGCCATGGTGGGACCACTCCTGAAGATGGCCAAGACGCCGCCAAGCGTTCGCCGGCCACCGCCTACCCTCGGCCAGCACAACGAGGAGATCCTGCGGGAGCTCGGCTACGGCGACGCCGAGATCGCCGCCCTGCGCGCACACGGGGCCGTCGCCCACTGACACCGGGTCCGAGCGGCGTTCACGCCGCGGGCGCTCATGCCACTGGCGGTCATGCCGAGACGCTCACGCCGAGAAGGTGCATGCCCGACGCCGAGGGCGTAGAGCAGCGCGTCCTTGGACGTCCACTCGCGTTCCACCCACTCCCGCCACTCGCCGGTAGTCACCTGCGGGTCGATCGGCATGACTCTCCCTTACGCCTGGCGGGCCGGCGCAACGGAGCCCCCGGTCCCGCCGACGGCAGGTCGGAACGTCGACTCGATCATCCGGGCCGCCGTCTCGAGGTCCCATGGGCCAACTGACACAACCTGTCGGATCATCTGAGGGACGTTGTACAACCCGATTGCGTACCCCCGTGCCGAGATCACCTGTCCGGTGCACCATGTCGAGCGCGTGCTCGCGAGGTAGGCGACCGCCGGGGCGACGTTGTCCGGCGACCGCTCGTCGGCGGCGCCTGACCCAGCACGGCGGCGGTCGGCTGGGACCGACTCGGTCATCCTCGTCGCTGCGCCGGGCGCGATGGCGTTGGCCGTCACGCCGTACCGACCGAGGGCGTTGGCGCACGAGTAGGTGAGCCCGACGATCCCCATCTTGGCGGCCGCGTAGTTGGGTTGGCCCGGCGCGCCGTGCAGGCCCGAACCGGAGGTGAAGTTGATGATCCGGTACTGTCCCTCGGCGTCGCGCTCGCGGCGCCAGTAGGCGCTGGTGTGACGGATCGTGTTGAATGTCCCCTTCAGATGCACCCGGATGACGGCGTCCCAGTCCGCCTCGGACATGTTGAACACCATGCGGTCTCGTAGGATGCCGGCGACGTTGACGAGGACATCCAGCTTTCCGTAGGTGTCGACGGCCTGGGTGACGAGTGCCTCGGCCGCCCGGAAGTCGGCCACGTCGTCGCCGTTGCCGACCGCCGTCCCGCCCGCGGCGGTGATCTCGTCGACAACCTCCTGTGCCGGCGCCTTCCCGCCGCCGGTCCCATCAAGGGCAACCCCGAGGTCGTTCACGACGACCCGTGCGCCCTCGCTGGCCAGCAGTCGCGCGACCGAGGCCCCGATGCCCCGCCCGGCGCCGGTCACCACTGCCACCCGCCCTTCGAGCATTCCGGGCATCAGGTGAGCCGCTCCACCACCATCGCCATCGCCATGCCACCAGCTGCGCACATGGTCTCGAGCCCGACCGTTTCGTCACGAGTCTGCAGATCGTTGAGCAACGTGGTCATGATCCGGGCGCCGGTCATGCCAAAGGGGTGGCCGAGGGCGATCGCCCCACCATTCGGGTTGAGCTGCATCTCGATGTCGATGCCGGTCTCCCGGCACACTGGGAGCACCTGGGCCGCGAAGGCCTCGTTGAGCTCGACCACGCCTACGTCCGACAGCTTCATGCCGGCCGCCTCGAGGACCCGGGGCACCGCGTCGATCGGGGCAACACCCATGATCTCGGGGTCGTTGCCGCTCACTGCCGACGCCACGATCCGGGCGAGGGGTCGCACGCCGAGTTGCGCTGCCTTGGACGCGCTCATGACGAGCACGGCTGCCGCGCCGTCGTTGAGGGGGCAGGCGTTCCCCGCCGTCACCGTCCCGCCCTCCTTGAACGCCGGCCGGAGCTCGGCCAAGCGCTCGAGGGTCGTGCCCGCTCGAGGACAGTCGTCCTTGGCCACGACCGTCCCGTCCTCCTTGGTGATCGGGAAGATCTCCCGGTCGAAGAATCCCGACTGCTGAGCCGCCACGGCGCGGTCCTGGCTCAGCTTGGCGAAAGCATCCTGGTCCTCGCGGCTGACCCCGAACCGCTCCGCCACGTTTTCCGCCGTCAAGCCCATCGGGATGTACACGTTGGGGAAGGCGGGGTCGCGCCCGATCAGCTTGGGGTTGAGGCCGCCCGGACCGAGCCCTCGTCCGCGCGGCGGGGGAGCGGACCCTTCGGGCTCCGGTGGCCGGGAACTCTTCTCGACACCGGCAGCGATGAAGACGTCGCCCTCTCCGGCCTTGATCGCGTGGGCGGCGATCCGTATGGACTGCAGGCTGGAGGAGCAGAACCGGTTGATGGTGAGCCCGGGGACGCTCAACGGGAAGCCAGCCAGGATGCCGGCCGTCCGGGCGATGGAGAAGCCGGTCTCCCCTTGCTGGGCGACGTTCCCGCAGATGATGTCGACCACCGATCCCTTCGGGACTGCGGGCACCTTGTCCATCAGGGCATTCAGGATTGTGGCCATCAGCTCGTCGGCTCGGACGTCGACAAGTGAGCCCTTGTTCGCCCGTCCGATGGGGCTGCGAGCGGTGGCAACGATGACAGCGTCTTCCTGGGCCATAACGACACCTCGACTCTCGTTGTTCTGGACCGTTTTTCTTATCGTGCTGAAACTCTTAGCCCACCACGGGGTCCTTGGGCAGACCGAGGGCACGCTCGGCGAGGATGTTGCGCTGGATCTCGCTCGTTCCCGAGAAGATGGTCCCGGCGCGACTTCCGAGAAACACCTGCTGCCAGCGACTGGTCCGGTAGCCAGACCCCTCAGGCCGGATGGTGGCCTGGGCACCGAGCAGGTTCACCGCGATGTTGCCGAAACGCTTGTGATACTCCGACCAGAAGAGTTTGTTGGTGCTGGCCTCAGGGCCTGGCTCCTTCTGGGCGGCGAGGTTGGCGAGGAGTCGCAGCCCCGAGTACCGCATCAGCTGGACTTGCGTGTAAGCCCACGCCAGGTCCTGGCGCACGAGGGGGTCGTCGTGGCGGCCGACACCGCGGGCCATCTCGACCAGGTCCCAGAACTCGCGCTCGTACCGGAGATGCTGGGTGGTCGCCCGCCCGCCCCGCTCGTTCCCCAGGGTCGTCATGGCGACCCGCCAGCCGTTGTTGAGCCCTCCGATGACGTTGAACAGCGAGGCCCGGGCGCCGTCGATGAACTCCTGGCAGAAGCCGCTGGCGCCCGACATCTGGAGGAGCGGCTGCAGGTCTATGCCGTTGCTCGACCCGTCGGGTCGACGCATGGGGACGAGCACGTAGGAGAGCCCGCGGTGCTTCGGCGCGCTTTGGTCTGTCCGGCACAGGACGAACATCACGTTGGCCCGATGGGCACCCGACGTCCACACCTTCTGGCCGCTGATGACGACCTCGTCACCGTCGACGACGCCGCTCGTCTCGACCCCGGCGAGGTCTGAACCGTGGTCCGGCTCCGAGAACCCCTGACAGTAGCGATCGGTGCCGTCGATGATGCGGGGCAGGAACCAGGCCCGCTGCTCGTCGGTGCCATGGACGATGATGGACGGCCCGACGAGCGACTCGCCCATGCCTCGCACGATGCGGGGCATCCCCGCACGATCGAACTCCTCGTTGAGGATGGCCATCCCCACGCCCGACAGACCGCGTCCGCCCACGTCCTCCGGCCATTGAGGGCAGATCAGCCGGTGCTCGGTGAGATCGGCCTCCCACCTGCTCCAGGCCTCCGTCCGAGCGCCGTCGCCGTCCTCGGGATCGGGCTGCCCGGCGTACCCGGGCTGGATGTCGACATTTGCAAGCTCGTCGACCCGGTGCTCGGCGAGGAACTTCCGAATCTCCTCTTGGAACGACCGCAACCCTGGGTCCAGATCGAGCTCCATGTGCCCTCGCATGTTCGGTGCTCGAACAAAGTTACTCCCTTCCTTAATACGGCACACGGGCGCGTCTGCGCGAGAGCCCATGACCCGGCTGCCCGAACGGTTGCCCTACTCATCCGACGTTGGGGGCAGACGGCTCAAAGCCCCGTAGCCTTTCTCCGTGACCTCAGACCGGATTGACGATCTTGTCGCTAGGACTCGACTCGTGCTGATCTGCGGGCTCCCAGCCTCGGGAAAGTCGACAC
>JBKQLZ010000214.1:0-6233 GCA_052146895.1 Acidimicrobiales bacterium | reverse complement strand
GGCATGAGGCGACCATGGAGATATCGGGGACTCCTCGGTGCCCGCCCACGATCGCCGCGACCGAGTGTTGCCAGTCGGGGCGAGTGAAGATCGACGAGACTCCCCCGCCGCTCGCCAGAGGATAGGTCTGAGGATCGTTCCAGACCCGCGGCACCTCTGTCGGATGACCGGCGGCGTCGGTCGCGATCTCGGTGCCTCCGACGGCCGTCACGAGCGGGTCGGTCGCAGGCCATCCTGTCACTCGTGTCGTGTAGTAGTCGTTGACGTTGAGCGTGTAATTGGTCGCGCCCGAGTCACCCGTACCCGCCAAGACGGTCACATGACTCGATTGCGCCTGCACGAAGGCGGTCCGCAGCGAGAGGAGCGAGCTCTTGGAAGGGAAGGTCTGCTCAGTCGCACCGAAACTCTGACTGATCACCGCGACATGATCGTGACTGATCAGGTACTTCTCGGCCGCGACGATCTCGGCCAATCCCGAGGTGCCTTCCACCTCGTCCACGCCGGTCTCCGCCAGCACGATGCGAGCGCCCGGCGCCATCGCGTGCGCCCACTCAACGTCGAGCGTCGTCTCGTAGGCCCACGAGATCGCGTCCGGCGTCGAGACGTTGAAGGGGGGGACCGTCCCGGCCGGCCGTACCACCGTGAACGAGGGCGGCGGCGCAATGTGGAACATGCGATCGAACGAGGCGAGATCTGCCTTGATCGTGGGTGACCCATAGACATCGACGATGCCGATCGTCTCGCCCTTGCCGTCGAGGCCAACCCTGTAGAGCGGGTTCAGGTCATAGTTCACGTGAATCTGCGCCGGTGTGTAGCCGGGTCCGGAGAGATCGCTCCCCGCCAGGAGAGGAACAACTCCGACGATGCGGTCAGTGCCTCCCACGTGTGACGCGACCGCCTGGCGGGTCAGTGCCAACGACCCGGTCAGCGGCGCCAGAGCAAGGCTCGCCGAGGCGATAGAGACGGCGATGAGCAGGGAGGTGCGAGGGCGCATGCCTCTCATCTTGCTAGGAATCCCGGCGCCGCCGCGCGTCGCGCCTGAGACACATCGTTCTGTACCCTTGCAACGTGGGGCGTTTGGCGCGGGCGGTCGCGAGCACGATTGCAGGGGCGGGAGCTCTCGCGCTCTGCGTGGCGGGCTCGGGGGTTGGAGCAGGGGCTGTATCGGCTTCCGGCTTCTCGAGACCGATCCTCGACCGCCCGCCTTACACGGTGTGGCCACAGGACGCCCCAGACCCGGACGTCGTCGAGTTCGGTTCGACGTACTACGCCTATACGACAGGGAATGTCTGGGGGAACCACATAGGCCTGCTCGAATCGAAGTCCCCGCTCTCGGGCTGGCACCAGGCAGTCAGTGGCCCGTTCGGCTCGACAGCTGTCCCGACGGGTCCGAGCTATCTCTTGCCGAACACTTTGACGTCGCCGACCGTCGCCGAGATCGGCGGGCGGTACGTCATGTTCCTCGATGGGCAGCTCAGATCCGACACGAGCCTCTACTGCATGGCGGTGGCGGTGGCTTCCTCGCCAACCGGGCCCTTCGTCGATCACGCGAAGAGCCCGTTCGGGCCCTGCTCGACCAAATTCGATGGCTCGATCGATCCCGATCTCGTTCAAGGGACAAACGGGAGGTACTGGCTTCTCTGGAAGGAGAACGACAGTGGCCCGTACACTTCCGCGCAGATCTTCTCGCAGGAGCTCTCGCCGAGCGGAACGAGCTTCGACGGCAGGTCCCGTGCCATTCTCACCCAGAACTCGGCGAGCTTTCATTGGGAGAGCACGACCGAGGACCCGGCGATGACCTACGCCGGCGGCATTTGGTGGCTGATCTTCTCAGCCGGAGATTGGCGGACGTCCTCCTATTCTGAGGCTTTCGTCAAGTGCGAAGGACCGAGCGGACCGTGCGGCGGCGACCCGACCCAGCTACTCACGAGCTACGGCCGAGTGCACGGCCCCGGCGGCGGAACCACGTTCGAGAACCGCTTCGGTGTCTGGTATCTCGCGTTCGCGGCTTGGACTACGCCGTGCACCGGCGCGGGTGGTGACTGCGGGCGGGAGCTTTACATCGCGCCCATCGAGTTCCGCACCCTGTCTCTTGCGACCACGAGACTGCCGGGGGCAAAGGCAGGTCACGCGTACGAGGCGTACGTCTCCGCAGCCGGCGGACTGGGCGCGAGGAGATGGACCGCGTCCGGCCTGCCGGCCGGGATGCACCTTGTCGCCAGCACGGGCGAGGTAGATGGGACGCCCTCCACTGCTGGATCGAGACGGGTCGCTTTCTCGGTCACGGTCGGCTCTGAGACACGTGAGCGGACCATCACCATCGCCGTCTCCTCCTGAGAGCAGGTATCCTCGCGATCGTGCGTAAGTGATCTTCTGTCGAGCCCGTGCCCTTCCGCTCCAGGAGATTGCCGTGCCCTTGCCTTCCGCATCACCCTTGCTCGCGACCTTGGTTGCCAGCCACGTCACCAAGCATCGAGGCCTCGCGCCCATTCTCGTAGAGGTCGACGTCACAGTCGGTCCTGAGCACCGCATCGGGATAATCGGTCCGAACGGGATCGGCAAGACCACGCTCCTGCGCATCTTGGCCGGCCTCGAAGAGCCCGACTCGGGCCGCATCTCGTTGGCTCCGCCCACGGCGACAGTCGGCTACCTGGCCCAGGAGCAGGAAACCTTCGACGGCGAGACGCTTCGGGCTGCACTCGGCCGGCGGACCGGAGTCTCTGCGGCCGAGCAACGGCTGGGCGAAGCGGCGGAAGCATTGGCCTCGGCCAAGCCTGGGGCGGACGACGAGTACTCCGTCGCGCTCGAGCAGTACCTCGCGCTCGGCGCGCCAGACTTCGCTGCGCGTATCGGCGAGACGCTCGACAGCCTCGGGCTCCCCGAGCAATTGCTCGAGGTGCCCACCCTCGGATTGTCAGGAGGCCAGCGGGCAAAGGCGTCGCTCGCCGCCTTGCTGTTGTCCCGTTTTGATCTGCTGCTGCTCGACGAGCCGACCAACGATCTCGACTTCGACGGACTCGACCGGTTGGAATCGTTTCTTCGCGGTCGCTCCGGGGGGTTGGTAGTTGTGTCGCACGACCGGGCGTTTCTCGAAGGGATCGTGACGTCGGTGGTCGAGATCGACGAGGCAACCCATAGTGCGGCCACGTACTCGGGTGGGTTCGAGGCGTACCTCGAGGCGCGTGAGACGGCGCGCCGTCATGCGGTAGAGGCGTACGAGGCGTTCGTCGCCGAGCGCGACCGCCTGAAAGCTCGCGAGCGGGAGCAGCGTCAGTGGTCAGTTCAGGGGATCGCCCGAGAGCGGCGTAATCCGCGCGACAACGACAAGGCGCAGCGGGACTTCCGCGTGAATCGTACAGAGAAGCAAGCCTCGAAAGTCCGCATCACCGAGAAGGCTCTGGAACGTTTGGAGACAGTCGAGAGACCGCACGAACCCTGGCAGCTCAACCTCGATCTCGTTAGTGCCCGTCGGTCGGGCGACGTCGTGGCTCGCCTCGAAGGGGCGGTGGTCGAGCGAGGCGGGTGGCGTCTCGGTCCTGTCGATCTCGAGGTGGCATGGGCTGAGCGGCTGGCCGTGCTCGGGCCGAACGGGAGCGGGAAGTCGACGTTGATCGCTGCGCTCCTCGGGCGCGTGGAGCTCGCCTCCGGCACCAGGTGGGTCGGCCCTTCTGTGGTCGTCGGGGAGCTTGGGCAGGAGAGGGCCCGTTTCTCCGGTGATGGCACATTGGTCGAGGAGTTCCTCGCGGCGACCGGGGCGACGGTGCCCGAGGGACGATCGCTGTTGGCGAAGTTCGGGCTCGGTGCCGGCCACGTCGAGCGGCTGGCCCGTTCGCTGTCCCCCGGCGAACGGACCCGGGCAGAGCTCGCTTTGCTCATGGCGCGAGGGACGAACTGCCTCGTGCTCGACGAGCCGACGAACCACCTCGACCTACCGGCAATCGAGCAGCTGGAAGAGGCACTGTCGGCCTGGGAGGGGACCTTGATCCTCGTGACCCACGACCGGCGCCTGCTCGAATCGGTCAGCGTCGGCCGGTACGTGAGGCTGGAAGACGGGAAGTTGTTGTCAGACGTCCCGAGTTAGTCTCCGACGCCGCCTTCTTGGACCGGCCTAGTGTCGGGCGATGAGCACACCGGGGACCTCGGCCGGTTCGGGCGCGTCTGGGACGTCGGGCACATATGGCGCGTCGGGCACATATGAGGCGGCGATGCGAGCCGCCCTCGAGGAGGCGGCCCGCGCCGAGGCCGGCGGCGACGTGCCGATCGGGGCGGTCGTGGTGGCGCACGGAGCGATCGTGGCGAGCAGGCACAACGAGCGGGAGGCCTCGGGAGATCCAACCGCGCACGCGGAGCTCCTGGCATTACGGGACGCGGCGACCGCTCTCGGGTCGTGGCGCCTGCTGGGAGCATGGCTAGTGGTGACCTTGGAGCCTTGCTTGATGTGTGCCGGCGCCGCCATCGCCGCGCGGGTGGAGCGGGTCGTGTTCGGGGCACCGGACTTCAAGGGCGGCGCCTGCGGCTCGTTGTACAACGTGTGCGTGGATCCCCGGTTGAACCACGAGGCCGAGGTGGTGCCGGGGGTCCTCGAGGCCGAGTGCGCGGATGTCCTGAGCCGTTACTTCGCCGAGCGCCGGGAGGGCAGCTAGACCTGCGCACCCGGCTCACAAGTCATCACCCGGCTCACAAAGTCGTCAAAGGCGTGGAGTCAGCAATCCCGCCCGGAGCCGGTCACGCGGTGGATCGCCTAGGCTCTCCCCCGGAGGGATGCGAGAGTGGCCGAATCGGACGGTCTCGAAAACCGTTGTACGTCATGCGTACCGTGGGTTCGAATCCCACTCCCTCCGCCAAGTAGCCCTTATTCAAACCCAAGCGTGAAAAATTAGGGGTGGAGCGGCTCTCGCTGCTCTGCCCCTGTTTTGCTTCCTCCTCCGCGAGCCAGCGAGGACGGCCGTCCACCCAGTCACGACTGTCGTGTAGTTCGGCGCTCTGCACCTGGCCGTGAGCGTCTGGCAGCTCCAGAGCATCAGTTCTGAGCAAGGTGCGGAAGGCCTCGGTTGGCTTGGCCCGCAGCAATCCGTCATGGTTGACCAAGAAGCACTCGAATACCGCCTGGTTGAGCTGGCGCCGCAGCTGCGGCGGTGCCATCACGTAGGTCTGGTAGCAGTTGGTCAGGAACTGCATCGAACGCCGGAGTGTGGACGCGACTTTGTCCAGGCCGATCTCGGCGGCCGCCAAGTCGCGCTCGGTGTCGGCCATCTCCTTGGTGATCCGTTCCTGTTCCTCCTTCATCAGCTCCAGCGGAATGGCGTCCATGTAGTGGGCGTTCAGCAGCTTCTTGCGCTGCTCGTTGAGCTGGACCCGCCGCTTGAGGGCACGGGCACGATCTCGCTCTTGGCCTTCCCGGTGGCGTGACAGCTCGTCCATGACCATGTCCTCGACCAGCTTGGCGTAGCTGGCGTCGAACTTGACGGCCTGCCACTTGTCCTCGATGTAAGCCTCGACCAGCTCGACCGGGAGGGCACTCTCGACGCAATCGGTGTAGCGCCGGTAGCTGCCCAGGCAGAAGAAGTAGAAGTACTCGCTGCCGTGACGGTTCTCGACCCGTGTCATGCAAAGCGATGCCCCGCAGCTGCCGCAGCGAACGCTGCCCTTCAGGTAGTGGTTGTGCACTCGTTGTTTCTCGCCGATGAGGTGCGAGTCGAGGACGTTTTGCACAGCTGTGAACAGCTCGTCGCTGACCAGACGCGGGTGGTTGCCAGGATGGATGGCTCCCTTCCAGCGGATGACGCCGGTGTAGTAGGGGTTCCTGAGCAGGCGAGCCAGCACGGACCTGGAGATCGGCTTGGCAGCCGTCTTGGGACCCGGAACGGTCGTCAGTCCCTTCTCCTGCAGGGCGTCGGTCAGCATGCTCAGGCTCCAGTCGCCGGTGGCATACGTCTCGAAGGCCCAGAGCATCAGTGGCGCGCGCTCGTCGTCCAGCTTGACGCTTCTGACCTCGATGCCGTTGACCCGCTCGATCGTGTTCAGGTAGCCGATGGGCGCCTTGCCGATCGTTCCGCCGGAGCGGATCTTGCCGATGAGCTTGTCCTGCATCTCCCCACGCAGGTTGTCGCTCGTGAACTGGTTCAGCGAACCCATGATGCAGAACTGCAGGAATCCGGCAGGCGTATTCGGGATCATGCCCTCCGAGCAGCTGACGATGTAAATGCTGATCGAAAACGGGAGCACTTGCTGAC
>JBKQLZ010000213.1:0-6901 GCA_052146895.1 Acidimicrobiales bacterium | reverse complement strand
GCTCCTCGGCATCTCGAAGGACCTCGCCTACGATCTCGTCGCCCGGGGAGAGCTTCCCTCGCTTCGCCTCGGTCGTCGCATCGTCGTTCCCACCAAGGCCCTGCTCGAACTCGTCGAGTCCTGACCGTCCTGCGCCTTCGCTGCATCGAGCAGACCTCCCAGCGCCTCGGCTGCCTCTCGATCCGACGCCTCGAGAAAGTGGCCGTAGACACCAAGCGTCGTCGCTGCATTGGCATGGCCGAGCCGCCCGCTCACTGTGCGCACCGGAACGCCGGCGGCGAGCATCCGTGTGGCGGCAAAGTGCCTCAGATCGTGCAATCGCACCGCCTCGAGGCCCATCGACTTGCGGACTGACATGAACCCTCCCGTGACATCGTTGGGCACCAGAGGGATGTCTCCAGCCGGCGAGCGTGAGAAGACGAACGACCTGTCGGTGATCTCTACACCGCAGACCCAAGCGCGCTCCTGGGCTCTGTCAAGGTGTCGGTTGATGTTGTTGACGGTCACCGAGTCGAGGGCGATCCGACGTACTGAGTGCGTCTTGGTGTCCTTCTCGATGACAGCGCCGTTGCCATTGTCAACGAGAGATCTCGAGATCGTCATCGCAGCGTGATCGAGGTCGATGTCGCTCCACCGGAGGGCGCACAACTCCCCCCGCCGAGCGCCTGTCGTAGCTGACAGCCGGAGGAAGCACCCGAGATCGGGATCGACCATTTCAGCCGCCTCGATCAACCGGACGACGTCGGCAGGGTCTGGCGGGACGATCTCACTCCGCCGCACCTTCGGAGGTGTCGCATTTGCCGCCGGGTTCGACTCGATCCAGCCCCAGCGGACGCCTTGGGACAGCGCTCGACGGATGACGGCGTGCACCTGTCGGACACTCGCTGGAGAAAGGGGTCGACCGTTGCGACCGCCGCCAGCCCTGAGCTTCGCATAGAGGGTATCGAGCTGAGCTGGGCGCAGTCTGGCGAGGCGGACCGAGCCCAGCGCAGGCCGCAGTTGCAGCGTGATGATCCGCTCGTACTCCTTCGCCGTCGACGGCGACAGCTCGGACTTGGCCATCTCGAACCAGCGGTCGACGAGATCGCCGACGGTCGTGTCCTGAGCGGCCAGGCCACCAGTCGACGCTGCGGCGACGAGTTTGCTGAGCGCCGACTCGGCATCCCGCTTCGAGCCACGAAACGTACGGGTGATGTACTTCTTCCGACCGGTGACCGGGTCATTCCCGACGAAAACCCGGAGTTCCCACGACTCTCCCCGCTGCCTCAGATGACCACGCATCCGTCACACTCCCGCCTGGTAGAGCGGCGCCACCGCCGCCAGTACCAGAGTAGCATAGAGTAGCAAACCCCGGGCGTGATCTACCCCGAACCTTGCTCTGAGCCCCTCACCTGGTCTTTTTGGCACCCCCGGCAGGATTCGAACCTGCGTAAAACGGATTAGAAGTCCGTTGCCTCATCCTCTCGGCCACGGGGGCAGCGACTCCATTTTGCCCGTACCAGAGGCTCCGGCCGCGCCACACCGATCTGCGGGCGTTCGAGCCGCTCACGTTGCCCCCGAGGCAAGGATCTTGAAAGACTTCCACCTGGGAGAGCGCGGGAATCAGGGGAAGATCGAAAATGAGCGTTCGCGTAGAGATTGGCATCGACTGTGCCGAGCCGACGGAGCTCGCTCCATTTTGGGCGGAGGCCCTCGGCTACCGCGTTGGCCAACTTGGACCCGATGGCACGTACCTCGACCTCGTACCGCCCGAACCCGAGCAGCCGATCATCTACTTCCAGCGGGTCTCTGAACCGAAGACGGTGAAGAACCGCCTCCACCTGGACTTGTGGACGACCACGCCGGCACGCGAGATCGAGCGACTGATCGAGATCGGCGCAACGACGGTCGGAGAGCCGGTCGACGGACTCACAGGCAGCTGGTGGCAGGTGATGAGCGACCCCGTAGGCAACGAGTTCTGCGTGTGCCGCGAGCACGAGCACTCATAGCAGTCCTAGTGACAGGCGCGTCTCGGTCGCGGGCTTTGCTTGCTGGGCTCGATCGCAGCCATCACGCGCCTACGCCAGGTCGAGGATCTCTGCCGCCGCTCGTTCGCCCGAGCGCACGGCGCCGTCGATGGCGCCGTGGGAGACGGTGGCGGTCTCCGTGCCGGCCCAATGGATTCGCTCGAACGGCTCGCGGATGAGCGACCCGAAGCGCGTGAGGATCCCCGGAGGAAGGTTCGCCATCGAGCAGCCGCGAGTCCACTCCTCATTCCACCAAGCCGTCTCGACGACCTCGCGCGGTGATGCCGCGCGAGGGCCAAGGCGCGCCCCGAGCGCGTCGAGCACCGCCTGCCGCCGCTCGGCCGGATCGAGCGCGTCGAGACGTTCGGCGACTCTCCCGAACGTGAATGACGCCAGCACGCCCGGCGTGCCCGCTGCCGGCGTGGCGTCGAGTGTCACCTCGGCGGCTGAACCGGGCTCGGCCGTCTGGCCGCTGAAGCCCTCGGCTCGCCAGAAGGGATCGTCGTATACCAGCATGGTCTTCGTCTCCGAACCGGCGACCGAGTTGCGATACAACGTCATCCGGTCGTCAGGCAACACGGGATCGAAAGCGATCTCGAGCGTCAGCGCGGGTGGGACGGCGACAATCGCGTGACGAGCCGACACCGTGAGACCGTTCGCCTCGGCGGCAACGTGGTCGGCAGACTGCGTGATCGACCGGACCGGTACGTTGAGCCGAACCGCCTCGCCCAACTCATCGGCGACACGCTGGGCGATGGACCCGGCACCACCTTCGACCATGTTCTCCTGCGCACCGCCTTCGATCGAGAACAGGGTGTTGATGCTGCCATGCGCCCGGACGAGGAAGAGCAAGTGAAGAAACGACACGTCATTCAAATCACCCGTCATCAACCCACGAACGGCCATCTCGTACAGGTCGCGACCGATCGTGGACCGGATACCTGAGCGCTCGAGGTAGGCGGCAACTGAGCGGGAGTCCCATTCCCGCGCGCGGGGCGCCGTCCACGGGGCCTCGAGCGGCACCTTCTTCGCCATCCGGTCGATCTTCGCCTGCGCCAACGCGATCGTCAGCACCGCCATCGGGCTGATCTTCGGGATCAAGCCGGTGTAGCGACGGGTGCGTCCCTCGCCGATGAGGAGATGCGCCCCCTTCACCCATGTCCTGTAAGTCGACACGCCGACCTCGTTGGCGAGGCCGAAGATGGCGTCGTGCTTCGGAGCCAGCCACGCGCCGCCGCGATCGATAGGTAAGCCGTCTGAGAGGAGCTCGGTCCAGACACGGCCGCCGATGCGGTCACGAGCCTCGAGGACGACGACAGACTTCCCGTTCGCCGCCAGGCGCCGTGCCGCGGTCAGCCCGGCGTAGCCGGCACCGACGACGCAAACGTCTGCATCGATCCGTTCTGGCATTGAGGCGCACGGTAGTCCCTGGCGTCTCTCCGAGCTGAGGGTACGCCGCTCTGCGAGAACGCTGTCTCACTCTTGGCTTCGGCAGCCAGCGCGCCGCGCCTCCGGCCCGTGGTCAGAGATCAGCAGATCGCCGTCGCTGAGATCCGGCGCCTTGGGGCCGAGGTGCCTACCCCGTCCTAGCGGGCGGGCGAACGGAGGCCGAGCGATCGGCCCTTAGCGGGGCTTATGACGTGAGGTGCCCTTTGCAGGAACCGCCGTCGTTGTTGCTGTTTGTGCCATCTGGGCACACTGTGTCGTTCCAAGTCACGCCTTTGAGGTCGGCGCTCTTGAGGTTGGCGCCGGTGAGGGTGGCGCGGATGAGGTCGGCGCCGTAGAGGTTGGCGAGCTCGAGGTCGGCGTGTGACTTGTTACAACCGGCCCAGTCCACGTGGGGCGCGGGAGCCGCTTTACAGTCCGAGTGGGCAACCGCCGCCATCGCGGCGGCCGCCGTCACGTTTGCGAAAATGCTGAGCGCCAATGCTGCGACGACTCCGACGAGCACGGCGCGGGGGACTCGAGTCAGGCTCTAATGGTCTCACATAGTCCGGTCCGTCACCCAGGGCGGAAGGGTCCGCGCTCTGCCAACAGCTCGGTCGGACAAGACGGTCTCGATGCTGTTCTTCTCCCAGAAGATCCTCCGCAGGATGCCGGGGAACCGGTCGTTCGGCATCGTCACCCACCGCGAGGACTAGACGATCAGGCGTACGAGGAGTTCGCCCACACGGGCCTGATTACCAAGAAGCACGTGCGAGCCACCGCCTCGACTCATCTCCGCCAGCTCCCGAGGGAAGACCATCGCTACGTCTTCACGCTCATTCACAAGTTCCTAACTGAGCGCGGCGACGCGCACCCAGTCGTCTCCGACCGCGACGACGTGATCGTCCCAACCGACGAGACCCACCGCACCCAGCACGACACGCTCGCACGCAATATGCGCAATGCGCTGAAGAGCTCACCGACTGATCCAAAGCGCTGCGCCACAAGCAGGAATTGCGTCACAGGGGCACCCGCCGGTGCAGCGAGGTCCGCGACGTGAGAGGACCGGGTATCAGGGACTGCCCGGGCGCGCAGTTCGATGCCTTCTCGCCCTTCAACCTGCCGGTTCCGTCCGACCTCATGGCGTGCTGAGCGGCGCTTTACGACATCCCACGGTGGGACGGACCGTCAGTACCTCAGAGAGGCGACGGCTTGCCCTACCGCCACGAGGGTCGCCCGATGACGAGTGCGAGCTGCCCGCTGAGCACATACTCCTGGAAGCTCTTGGGCATTCTGTGCGTCGTTCGCTGGAGATGCGTGGGAGTGCCAGACATCAAGATCGGGAAGCAAACACCGCCTGTGAGCGTCACAAGAGATGGAGGTGATGCGCTTGCTTGCGAGAAGATCCGTACTCGTTGTTGCAATTGGCGGGCTCTCGCTCCTTGCCGTCGCCCTGGCAGGATGCTCGACACCGGTAGCGGCACCGCGCACGACGTCGTTACCGGCGACTAGCCCGGCATCGACGACCACCTCCAGCAAGCCTCCGAGCCTGAGCAGCTCACTCGCTTCGTTTCTCCGGCTGGCCGAGAGAGGTGCCGGGGGCACCTTCTCGGCGACGTATCGCGTCGTCGGTGACGCGTCACCGTTCGGCGTCGGAACCGGACTTGTCACGGTCGCCCAGCGCGCCGCGGCTGGCCACACTCCGTTTCTCGACGGGATTGGCCAAGACTCGGTCGGCGAGTGGTCGTACAGACTGAGTTTCAGCAGCGGCTCGGAGTACCAATGGATCGAGAACGGTGGCACCGCCGAAGACTGTTGGGGTACACGACGAGCGCAATCGGCCTGCTACGGGCCGAGCCTCTTCGAGCCATCGAACGGCTTCTTCATCGCGATCGCGCCGTACCTGCCGGGAGGAGCGCTGCAGTCGATCAAGGAGATTGCCGACCGCGGGCTTCCGTACGGGTCGAACCACACAACGACTTTCAAGGAGCCCGGCAACGAAGCGACCGGACCGCTCATGTGTCTGCGGGATAGGACGAGCGACGGCATAGGCACCTGGTGTCTGACAAGGAGCGGATTCTTCGCTGGCTTCGACGGCTCCGGCAATGTTGGGTCGATGGGGTTCAGCCCGGTCTCTCTCGTGAGCAAGGCGACGACAGCCCCGGAAGATGACTTTCAACCGGTGGGCCGCCTCAAGAGCGGTTTCGAGCTCCCGCCAGAGGGTTGACTACCTGCCTGTCGTTTCACCCATTGGAGTCACTTGGCGCAGCCGGTCAGGTCTCGGTTGAGGTCCGGCCAGAGGAAGTACCCGCTGCCGGGCGTCCTTGATCTGACTGAGACACCTCCGCCGTAGGTTCAGACCGGCCTGGAACGCCCCGGACGATGACCCATTGGAGGAGCAAAGCACGCCCCGGCCTGATGGTCACGACGCAAGGAGGTGCTGGAGGGTCTTGCGAAAACGCTTGGCATCCGGCGCAGCTCGCACGCTGTGCCTCGCCTGCAGCGCGCCGTTGATCGCGCTCAGCACGACCGACCGCTCGGTGTCGGGCTGTCGGCCCTCGTACGCCGAGAACCAGGCTGCCACTTCCGACCAGCGCCAGAGCGGATTGCGGGTGGCGTGTGAGGCGGGAGCAGGGAATGCGCCCGGACCGCGCTGTGCCCGAATGAGCTGATCGACCGACTGGCGGGTCCGCCCCGTTCGATGGGCGATCTCCGACGCCCATACAAGCTCGTCCGGGTCGACCTGAAGAACCTCCAGCCCTCCGACTGACTCCACTGCCTCGATGGCAGAGATCACCGCGTCGAACATCGTCTCGGCCTCACGGTCGAACTGGGCTGTGATGAGGTCACCCTTGACCGCGAAGGTCGCATCGTCGCAACCGGCCTCGTAGAGGGCGTCAAGACAGGCGTCGGTCAGCTGTCCTTGAATCGTCAGTTCGAAGCTGTACTCAGTCATCGGCCTCCTCCCTCGAAACGTGGGGACAGCGGTCAACCGCTCGCCGCAGAGCTCGAGCGTGATTCTCGGGAACTCGCGGAGTCGAGAAGATCGACACCTGCGCACAGTCCCCCGGACACCGCATCACGCCCCAAGCGTGAGCTGCTCCACCTTTGCTCTTGATCACGAGCCAACCGTGTTGTCTCGCATAGGCAAGTGCCCCCTCGATCGCGGCGCTCGAGTGTCGAGCGCTCGCCATCGCATCATCCTATCTCCGAGGTGTGGACATATGTCAACAGACGACAATCCTACCGGTCGAAGACGGCTATGGCCGCGCCAAGTGATCACGCACCCGGGTCAGACAGCCAACCCGCTCGATTGCCCCTGATATCACACCCAGCCCATCAAGCGATCAGGTCCGCCAACTCAGTTGTGACGGGGTTATCCCGTAACTCGATTCTAGGCGTTCTACCAGGTGCTTTGTAGTGGGGAAAGAGGGGGACGGGCCCCCGAAACCGACCGGAACGCGCACAGC
>JBKQLZ010000212.1:0-12310 GCA_052146895.1 Acidimicrobiales bacterium | reverse complement strand
GTGGATGGCGTCATCTCCCTCGCGGGAGCGCTCGTGGCGGCATCGCTCGCGCCTGAGGTCGTCGGCTATCTCATTGCCGGGCACCGCTCTGTCGAGCCTGGCGCCACTGCCGCGATGGAGCACCTCGGTCTCGAGCCCTTGTTGGACCTGAAGCTTCGCCTGGGCGAGGGCACAGGGGGCTGCCTGGCGGTTCCCCTCGTGCGGGCGGCAGCTCGGATCCTCAACGAGATGGCTACGTTCGGCGACGCCGGCGTGTCGGGCTCGACGGAAGACTGATCCCGGCGACAGCCCACCCGAGCGCCAGCATCGCGAGCGCTCCGATCAGCACGGGCAGGTCACCGAGCGACTCGTAGGGGGTCTCGGACCTGATCGCTGGCACGGTGGCGTCGATCACGTCTGGCGTCGACAGCGCTGAGCGGTCGATAACGACGCCCGACGGCGTGATCACCGCGCTGTACCCCGTCGGGGCCGCCTGCAGGACGTAACGCCCCAATTCGAGCGCCTGGAGCCGGGAGGCTGCGATCTCCTGGGCGGGTGCCTGACCGTTCGAGTACGACGAGGTGTTGGTGGGCACGAGGATCACTTGCCCACCTGCCCTCACTCCCGACCGTCCGCGGTCGGCGAAGAACACCTCGTAGGAGATCAACACGGCAAAACGCCCGGCGGGCGTAGCCACCATCCCACTCCCAGTCCCGGGTATCGCGTCCCGAGACACGTCGTTCAGGTTCGCGAGGTGGGAGAAGAACCCTCGGAACGGCACGTACTCGCCGAACGGCACACGATGGACCTTCTCGAAGGTGGCGTCGAGCTTCCCGTTCGGCCCTATCGCGACGATCTCGTTCAAGAAACTCGTACTTCCCACGTCCTGCGTCAC
Organism: Acidimicrobiales bacterium; assembly: GCA_052146895.1. GTDB lineage: Bacteria > Actinomycetota > Acidimicrobiia > Acidimicrobiales > Bog-793 > Palsa-601. The sequence continues at coordinate 11,436 of JBKQLZ010000212.1, read as the reverse complement.
CCCCGCTATCAGCGTGGCGTGATGCTCGCGAGCGATCCCGGCGAGGACCGCCTCGACCGTTGACCCCTTGAACGGCGTGTACCCCATCCCGACGACGTCCTCCGGCCACAGGATCAGGCCCGGATTCCCCCGGATCTGTTCGGTCTCCCGCAGAGCTGCGTTCAGGACCGCTGACGCCGGGACCTGAAGCTGGTTGAGCCCACGCTTTCCGCCCCCTTGGACGATCGCGACACGCAGCGGCCGCGCTCTCGCAGCGGCGGAGATGGTGGGCCCAGCGGTCGCTCCCGCACCTGCGAGCGCGGCCGCCGCGATGATAAAAGACACGCTGGAGAGGTAGCTCGGCCGGTCTTCTGCTGACCTCGTGGTGGCTGCCACGACTAGCTCGCCCAGGCCGCCGCCGGCCAGGGCGAGAGTAAAGAGGACGAGGAGCGGGCCTCCGAGGCGGGCTGTGAACTGGAGCGGGCCACCTATCTGGCCGAGCGTGGCAGAGCCGAGCGGCAGGCCCCCGAACGGCCACGTCTCACGGACCCATTCGGCGAGCGTGAGGGCGGCAGCTGCCGCTGGGATCCGCATGGCCCCTCGCCCGGGAGTGAGCGAGAGGCCGATGCCGATGATGACCGATTCGGCGATCACGAGCGCGATGTAGCCCGCGACGTTGAACTGGATCGCCCAGGCGAGTGCTACGGAGAACTGTCCGAGACCCGCCAGCACGCCTGCTCCTAGGCGCCCGGCCCACGAGCGCCCCGAGAGCGAGCAGATCACGATGCCCATGCCGATCACGCCGAGCGGCCAGGGGGCGAATGGGGGAAGTGAGAGCCCGACGAGAGCGCCGCCGAGGAGTGGAAGGCCGATTCGCGCGACGCGCAGGGTGAACTTCAACGGCGGAGGTCACCGGCGAGCTGACTCGCGGCTACCTCGCCGCTCGTGATGCATGCAGGAATCCCGATCCCGCCGAGTACCGCTCCCGCAAGCGCTAATCCCGGATTGGCGGACACCGCCTCGCCCATCGCGGCGACACGGGAGCGATGGCCCGGCCGGTACTGGGGAAAGGAGCGGTCGTACCGAGTGACCCTGTACGCGAACGGCTTGGCGTGGATCGCGGCGATCTCGCCGAGCTCGGCCGTCACGCGATCGACGAGCTCTTCGTCGCCAAGGCCGGCGATCCGTTCGTCTCCGAAGCGGCCAGCAGATATCCGCACGTAATTCGTCCCCTCGCCTGCCATCCACGGCCATTTCACGCTCAGCCAGGTGGCGGCCGTCATCAACCTGCCTTCGACGCGCGGCACCAGGACCCCGGTCCAGACAGACGGGAGCGACAGCGACTCGGTGCGGAGCGCGAGCGTCACGACGGCGACGCTGGCATAGGGGACTTGACCGAGCGCGCCTGCGAGCTCTGGCACCGAGTCCTTGGTGATCTCGCTGCCTGCGTAGCCGGGAACGGCGAGCACGACACCGTCGACCGTGAGCGTTCCGTGGCCCGTCTCGACCTGCCACGATCCTGCCCCGGAGGGCCTGATGGCGCTCACCGGACAGCTCGTGCGGAGCTCGACGCCGGCGCCCGCGAGCTCGGCGGCACAAGCACCGACGAGGCGGCTGAGCCCGCCGCGCACGCCGAAGAAGGGAGAGGGCGGAGCGGCAGAGCCGCTAGAGGGAGGCAGGATGGCAGAGAGCGGGGCGATGACGTCGCGGTGCCCGACGAGCGCTTGGGCGATCTGGGGCGCCGCAGTGCCGAGTGACATCGTGTCGACACCACCTGCGTTGATGCCGCCAAGAAGCGGATCGACGAGCCGATCGACTATCTCGTCACCGAGGCGGGCCCGAAGGATGTCACCGGCGGATCGTTCCGCGGTCGGGTCATCTCGTGGCGGCTCACCGAGGCCTACGTCGAAGGCGTCGAGGACATGCCCGCCGAGCTCACCGTCGAGCCGCGCGCGCTCCACGCCCTCAGCTGAGACGATCCCGCTCAGTGCCACGGCATCGAGGTCGGTTGGCACACCCAAGACGAGACCCCGCGGAAGGCCTCGCATCTCCCCGCGGGACCAGACTGCCGCCGAGCTCGCGGCGGGAGCTACGAGGTCGCCGCCCAGCCCGAGATGGCGGCAGAGTCTCTCGGCGCTCGGATCACGCCGCAGGAATTGGTCGGGACCGAGCTCGATGGCCTGACCTGCGAGCTCGCCGCTGCCGACCTTGCCGCCGAGCAAAGGCCCGGCCTCGACCACCACCACCCGGCTCGGGGGAGGCACCCGGCCTGAGCCGGAGGCCCTCAGCTGTTCGGAGACGGGTCGGAGACCGGCTATCACCCTCGCAGCAGCCAAGCCGCTCATGCCGCCACCGATGACGGCGATCACCCGCTCGTGCCCAGCCTGCCGGTCGGTCATCGTAACTCCTCTGCCTTCCGTGTCACGAGCTCTGCCAGGGCCTTGCAGAGCCGAGGGTCGGCGTTGAGCGATGCAGTGCGCGCGAGCCGGAGCCCGACTGAGTCCGCCAGGGCCTGCGCCTCGATGTCGATGTCGTAGTTCACCTCGAGGTGATCCGAGGTGAAGCCCGCCGGGCAGACGACAGCCGCCCTCTTCCCCTCTGCCGGCAGAAGAGAGATGACCTCGAGGATGTCGGGGCCGATCCAGGACTCGGGCGTCCGGCCCGCGCTTTGCCAGCACACTCTCCAGCTGGCGACCCCGGTCTCGCTCGCAACGAGCTCGCCGGTCTCCCGCAGCCGCTCGTCGTAGCCGTCGCCGGACTCGATGACCCGGAGGGGGAGCGAGTGAGCGGTGATCAGGAGCTCGGCGTCGGCGTCCGCGACGTTGGCGCCGAGTGAAGCGAAAGCCTGCCGCACGCGTTCGCTCAGCAGCTCCACGAGCGTCGGGTTGTCGTGCCAGTCTTGAATGAAGGCAGCGGGCACGCCGATCTCCGCGGCCGTCGCGCGCGCTCGCTCCACGTACTCGCCCACGCTCGCGGACGAGTAGTGCGGTGCGAGCACAAGGCCTACGATCCCGCCTGCCCCGAGCGACGCGAGCTCCTCGACTGCTTGCTCGATCTTGGGTGCTGCGTGCTTTGAGCCGTACCGGCACACGAATTCGCCGGGCGAGAGCTCGTCGAGGGCCTCCTGGATGCCCGCGACCTGCTCCCGCGTGCGCTGTGTGAGCTGTGAGGTCCCGCCGACGGCGGCGTAGCGCCGGCGGAGATCTGCGAGCTGCTCGTCAGTGGGTGGGCGGCCCCGGCGCACGTCGGTATAGAAGCCCTCCACATCGTCGTAAGTCTCCGGCGTCCCGTAAGCCATGACGAGAACCCCGGTGACACCTTCCTCGGAGCTGCTCATCTGGCCGTCTCTTCGTGCACCAGGTCGACGACGGCGCGCAGCACGCCCGGGTCAGTCTCGGGCAGGACGCCATGCCCCAGATTGAAGATGTGTCCCGGCAACCCCGCAGCGTCCTTCAGCACCTCGCGGGTCGCCGACTGGACGACCTCGACGGGAGCCAGGCAGACGGCGGGGTCAAGGTTGCCCTGGAGCGCGACGGCGCCGCCGGTGCGCTGCGCTGCGTCTGCGAGCGAGACGCGCCAGTCGACCCCGACGACATCAGCGCCTGCCTCCGCCATCAGGTCGAGCAGCTCCCCGGTCCCGACGCCGAAATGTATGCGAGGCACTTCGAGATCGGCCATCCCCTCGAGGATTCGCCGGGACGCCGGCATGACGAACTCCCGGTACTCCCTCCGGGAGAGTGAACCAGCCCAGCTGTCGAAGAGCTGGATGGCCGATACGCCCGCCTCGACCTCCGCGCGCAAGGAGGCGAGACAGATCTCGGCCAGCGCGTCCACGAGGCGGTGCCAGATCACAGGGTCGCTGTGCATGAGGGCTTTCGTGCGCCCGAACGTCCTCGATGGCCCGCCCTCGACCAGGTAGCTCGCGAGCGTGAAGGGCGCCCCGGCGAAGCCGATGAGGGGCACGTCGAGCTCGGCCACGAGGAGCCGGATCGTCTCGAGCACAGGCGCTAGGTCGGTGCCGGCCTCGAGCGGGCGGAGGCGGGCCAGGTCGTCTGCGCTCCGGAAGGGGTGGTCGAGGACCGGTCCCCGACCCGGCTCGATCTCGATCCCGACGCCAATGGCCGTGAGCGGCACGACGATGTCGGAGAAGAGGATGGCGGCGTCGACGCCGTAGCGGCGGACGGGTTGCAACGTGAGCTCGGTCGCGACCTCGGGTTGGGCGATGGCGTCGAGAATGCTGCCTTCTGCACGGATTGCCCTGTACTCCGGGAGCGATCGTCCTGCTTGGCGCATGAACCAGACCGGCGTTCGCTCTACGGGCTGGCACCGGCACGCCTGGAGAAACGTCACGCCACCCGACGCTACTTCCCGCCCCGACCCGCTCCTTTTCGCAGCGCAGTTCGGGGCGCTCGGGACGGCTCAGGGAAAGTGCGCCCCCGTTTGGCCTCGGAGGCCAATGTTGGGGTAAGAACATGGGCCATGGCCGACGCCGCCGCCGCCATCGACCAACCGCGCCTCAGCGCTCATCCAATTGCCGAGCGCCCGCAGATGCTCGCGGTCGGAGTCATGATCTGGCTCGGCTCGGAGTTCATGTTCTTCAGCGGTCTGTTCGCGGCGTTCTTCACGATCCGCGCGAATGCCAAGGTCTGGCCTCCGCCCGGGACGCACCTCGACACCTACCAGGCACTCGTGTTCACGTTCGTCCTGCTCGCCTCGAGCCCCACATTCCAGGTCGCTGTCTGGGCACAGGAAAAGGGCAACTTCAAGAAGGCGAAGACGTGGATCGTCATCAGCTTCTTGCTCGGGGCTGGCTTCCTCGCCAACCAGGCCTACGAATGGAAGACCCTTCCGTTCCGGCCGCGGACCAACGCCTACGGTTCGCTTTTCTACGTGATGAGCGGTCTTCATGGCCTGCACGTCTTGCTCGGTCTCGTCGCCATGATCGCGTTGATGGGGCGGCTTGCCGGGACCAAGGGTGACCCGGGCGAGACCGCTGTATTCCAGGCAGTCAGCTATTACTGGCACTTCGTCGATATCGTGTGGATCGGGCTGTTCAGCGCCCTCTTCTTGCTCTCCTAAGGCCTATGGGACTCCGCCTCCTCCGAAAAATTCTGATCCCCTTCGCCGCTCTCGTGATCGCCGCGAGCATCGGGACACTCGTGATCGGGCGTACGCACGCGGCCGCGACCGGGAGCTCGTCGGTGATGTCGCTCACCGCTCAGTCGGCGCTCACCCAGAAGGCCGAGGCCGCCGCCGGCTACCAGCTGTTCCAGCAGCACTGCTCGTTCTGTCACGGGGCGCAGGCGAACGGCACCACCGGGCTCGCACCGAACCTTCAGGGTCTCGGACCCGGGACCGTCCAGCTGTGGCTGTCAGCCGGTTGGATGCCACTCAAGACCCCGAGCGCCCAGCCCGAGGCGAAGTACCCGATCTTCACGCCTCAGCAGATCGTGGACGTCGCCGAGTGGGTCGCATCGTTGCACCCGGGAGGGGTCCCATTCGCTCCGACGCTCGATTTGAAGACCGGTTCGCTCTCGAACGGCTTCTCCCTGTTCACAGAGACGTGCGCTCCCTGCCACACGATTACAGGCGCCGGCGACGCACTCGCCAACGGGTACCACGCGCCGCCTCTGCACGGCGTTACCAGCCAGCAGATCTGGGAGGCAGTGCGCTCGGGACCGCAGAACATGCCTCAGTTCGGGCCGAACAACATCACCCCTTCGGAGCTCAACGACATCGTCAAGTACGTGACCCAAGTGATCGAGCACCCGTCCCACCCGGGAGGCATTGGTCTCGGTGGTGTCGGCCCGGTCGCGGAGGGCTTCGTCGGTCTGTTTGCCGGCGTCGGCGCCTGCATGGTCGCGGCGTACTGGGTTGGCGATCGCACGGAGCGGGACGAGGAAGACGAGGAAGAGCAAGAACACTCCGGAGATGACCCGGCGCTGGCGCCCGAGGGAGCACATGCCTGATTCGACCGAGCACGACGGACACGCAGCGTCCAGCGATCACGGCGCGCCTGGCGCGCACGAGCCGCCCAAGATGGTGGAGGCGAGCCTCGACTCGCCTCAGTTCCAGGTTGCCGCCGCCAATCCGGAACGCGTCGAGCGAGGCATCGCGGTCATGTTCCTCCTCGGCGTTGTCGGCTTCGCCGGCTTCGGCGCTGCTTTCTGGCAGAACTGGAGCAACGTCTGGCTCGGGGTGACGCTCGCGGTCGGCTTCTTCGGACTTGGCATCGGGATGGTCGCCTGGGGCAAGTACCTCATGCCGCGAGGACCGTTCTCCGAGTCCCGCCACACGAACGAGCCCACCGAGGAAGAGCGCGAGGCTTACCTGCAGGATCTCTCGTCTCGCGGCAAGATCGCGCTAGGGCGGCGCTCGTACCTCTTGAAGATCCTCAGCGTGGCGGGAGGGATCTTCGGGATCGTCGCCATCTTCCCGCTCCTGCGCTCCCTCGGCCCGCTCCCGGGAAGCCTCTTCTACAACACTGCGTGGAAGAAGGGCTCCTACCTCGTGTCGCCCGAGGGCCGGTATGTCCACATCGACGATCTCGACAAGGGCGGCGTGCTCACAGTCTTCCCCGAGAACGACGTCGGCGGCCCCCTCAGCCAGACGATCCTGATCCGCCCCGAGAGCTCCGGCTACGTCGTGACGGCGCCGGGACGTGAGACCTGGGGACCCGAGGGCTACCTGGCGTTCTCGAAGGTCTGCACGCATGCCGGTTGCCCCGTGGCTCTCTACCAGAAGGCACTCGATGAGCTGCTCTGCCCCTGCCACCAGTCGATCTTCGAAGTCGGCCCGGGCCGGCCGGCCACACCTGTCTTCGGCCCGGCGCCTCGTCCGCTTCCTCAGTTGCCGCTCTACGTCGACTCGAAGGGCTACTTGCGGGCGCAGAATCGCTACGACGAGCCAGTCGGTCCCGGATTCTGGGAGCGGGACAACACGTGATCGACGGCCTCTACCGCTGGATTGACAACCGCCTCAACATCTCGGGCGGGACGCGGAAGCTCGTCAACAAGATCTTCCCCGACCACTGGTCTTTCATGCTGGGCGAGATTGCCCTGTACTCCTTTGTGATCCTCCTCGCTACAGGGGTGTTCCTGACGCTGTATTTCGAGCCTTCCCAGCAGCAGGTCGTCTACCACGGCTCATATCTGCCCCTCGTCGGCCAGAAGATGTCCGAGGCATTCCAGTCGACGATCAACTTGAGCTTCGCTGTCCGCTGCGGCCTGTTGATGCGCCAGATGCACCACTGGGCCGCGAATATCTTCGTCGGGTCGATCGTGGTCCACATGTGCCGGGTCTTCTTCACCGGCGGGTTCCGCCGGCCGCGCGAGCTCAACTGGATCATCGGCGTCAACCTCATGATCTTCGCGATCTTCAACGGGTTCCTCGGCTACTCACTCCCCGACGACCTCGTCTCGGGGACTGGTATCCGCATCTCGTTCTCGATTCTCGAGTCGCTCCCGGGCGGCAGCTACATAGCCACGTGGTTGTTCGGGGGGCAGTTCCCTGGGACGTTGCTGATCGATCGTTTCTTCATAATTCACGTGTTGATCTTGCCGGCGGCCATCGCGGGACTCCTCGCCGGGCACCTCGGGCTGCTCGTGAAGCAGAAGCACACGGCGTTCGCAGGCAACGGCGCGACGGAGAAGAACGTCGTCGGCGCGCCGATGTGGCCGACCTTCCTCGCCAAGACGAACGGGTTCCTCTTCCTCATAGCGGGCGTGACCGCGCTCCTCGCGGCGACGGTGCAGATCAACCCGATCTGGCAGTACGGGCCCTATGTCCCCTACAAGGTCAGCTACGCCGTCCAGCCCGACTGGTACATGGGGTGGCTCGACGGGGCGTTGCGCATCATGCCGAGCTGGGAGATCGTCTTCCCGGGACACATGATCCCGAACGTGTTCTTTCCCGGCATCCTCCTGCCCGGCATCACTTTCACGGTCCTCATGCTCTGGCCGATCCTCGAGGCGCGCTTCCGGCACGACACCCTCGAGCACCACATCCTCGAGGAGCCTCGCAACAATCCGTGGCGGACCGCGCTCGGCGCTTCGGTGCTGGCCTTCTACTTCGTGCTGTTCGGCGCGAGCGCGGACGACGTGCTCGCCAACTACCTGTCGGTCTCGCTCAACACCGTGCTTGTCGCCTTCCGGTATCTGGCAGTCCTGGTCCCCGTCATCGTCTATCCCGTCACGTACAAGATCTGCCTCGAGCTCCAGCACCAGCACCGGCCATCGAAGACAAAGCGCCACAACATCGTCCTCCGTTCCGCCGACGGCGGCTACTCGACGGTCGAGTCTGCGCCTCGCCCGGGCGATGCCCGGCCGACTTTTCCGCCGCTGCCGCTCGACAACCTCGTCCTCGTGGGAGACGGGTCCGGCAACGGTGCCGACGGCGCCGACAGCGCCGCTGAGTCGAACGGCTCGGACTCTAAGCGCGGGATCTTCCGTATCCCGCGTAGTTATCGCTGACTGGCCTGTAAGCGCTCACGGGCCCGGCGTCGACCTATCAGCCATCGTTGCCTGCCAAGCGAACGCGAGCGGGCTGAGGGAGGTCAGGTCGATCGCAGGCTCGACAGTCGAGTACGACTGCACGTTGTCGGCGAAGACAGCGTTGTGCCCATCGAATGCGGCATAGGCGTTACCCCCGGCTGGCGGGCAGGGTCTCATGTTCGTCACTGTCCCGCGAGCGGCAAAGGAGTTGGGACCCTCCACCACCGCTCCCGCGAGGATCGGTGGCTTGCCGTCTAGCGACCCGACGAGATTCGCGATCTGGTGCTGCATGCAATCGGGGAAGGTCGTGCCGTCGCCCACGATGAGCGACACCCCCCAGGCGTTGTTGCCGAGCACGTTGTCGAGCCAGCCCTGTGCTTGGGCTGCGTAAGTCGACGTGCCCGTCAGCGAGTCGTACTCGTTCGCCATGATCGACAGCCCGAGACCGTGCGTGGTCGTGTCCCACTGGTCCCAAGCAAACCCGAAACCGAATGGGTCGGTCTTGGCGACCGACAGCCCGAGACCGATCTCGCCACCGAGCCAGTCCACTAGCTGTGCTCGCGTCACCTGCAAGCCCGGCGTAGCAGGCTCGAGCTGCATCGCTCTTGCCAGCTCGTAGTCGGCGAGTGAGCTCACGTCGTAGAGATTGAGGGTGTCAGAGCCGGCTTCGGGTCCTGTCGCGTATCGCCTCGCCCAGTAGCTGCCGAGGACCAGGTAGCGGGCCGCCTCGGCGCCGCTCGAAGCGCCGCCGCCGTGCTGCGACGCGTCGTTCATGGCGAGCGATAGGTCGGTCGCCCCTAGTTCCATGTCGTCCTGCCAACTCGTCTCTGGATAGAAGTCGTAAGGAGCAGCGGTCAAGAGGTGCTTCCCATGCCAGTGCGTCCCGGCGAGCGCGTAGATGGACTCGGCATCTCGTAGCCAGCTCTTTGCCTCCGCCGGGTCGGAGGTGCGATACACCCGGTACCCGAGCGCGAAGGCAGCGGCGAGACGACCGGCCAAGTTCGGGGAAATGGCCGAGCCCGGCGGGCCTGCCCGCAAGACGGGTGGGTGGCGGATGTAGACGTAGCGCGGGTTCGTGCCCATGTACGTGTCATCGGCCTGCGGCAGGCGCCAGATGTCGTGGTCGCCGAAGTAGTAGTTGTTGGCCTCACCAATGCCGACCTGGTAGTAGAGCGTGCGCGTCTTCTCGTTCCACATCTGCGAGAGGAACAAGAGCCCGTGACGGGCCTCGGCTGTGAAATTCGCGGAAGCGCCCTTGCCCGCCCCCATCTCGTCGCCGAAGGACTCGACGCCTTGCAGCATCATGTCCACGACGTAGCTCGTAGTCTCGACGAACTTGAGGTAGTCACCGGCGTCGAACCATCCGCCGGAAGCGTTGATCTCGGTGCCAAGCGCCAGCCGGGCGAGCGAGCCCTTGAAGTTGCCATTGCCGTTCATCTTCGGCGTTGAGTACGTCATAGCGTGCTCGTCGCTCAGGTCTCCGGGCGCGGTCCGCAGGGCCGAGGGAATGTAGTCGGGCCCGTCGCGTTCGTTCTCATAGAAACTCAGCGCGTTCCTCAACGCCTCCCCGTACAACTCCCTGGCGGGCGCGACTTGGAAGGTTGGCGAACGGACCCCGCTCGAGGGCCCGGTGAGCTCGATCCGATACGTTCCGTTCGCGGTGACAGCCGTGAACCCGAGCCGGTAGACGTACGGGTACGTGCTCGACCAAGCACCGGCGTTGGCGCCGACGGTCCCGGTGAGCACGCTGTGCCCAGACGTGGTCTCGACGCGGTAGCCGTCGCCGGTCCTCGCTTGAGTCGCCATCAGATAGGCGACCTTCGGCGCGCTCGTCGAGTACCCGATCTGGTCCACCCGCAGCACCGCTGCTGGCGGGGCCGACTCCGGAGAGTGCTCGGTGGCCTGCCCGATGCTCGCCGGCAGGCCTATGGCGACGATGACGACCGAGGCGCCGACTGCCGCGACCGACCGACCGGACATACTGGAAAGTTACCTTACAAATCAAGCTGGGGTCTGCATTGGGTTGGGATCTAGCCGTCGGCCACGACTGCTCCGCGTCTCACCGCTCTGACCAGGGACTTTATTGAGCCGGTGGTGGGACTCGAACCCACGACCTGACGATTACAAAGGGCCTCCGGACGATTTCACGCTGTCGCACAAAGTCGCAGTTCGTTGCATAAAAGCAGGTCAGACGCGGTCCCAGAGTGGCCGGAGGTGATGGCGTGAGACGTCGCGCGACAGATCAGAACGGAATTGTTGGGATGAATGTTGGGATGGACCAGCGGCCGGTCCACTCGCCCTCCTACCTATGCCCCTTGAGTCGATGGCGGCGTTCACTGAGGTCTAAACGGTCCTGGTCGAGCGTAGCCTGGCAGTGATGCGCAAGCTCATCGCCGGCCTTCTATCTCTCGTTGTGGCAGTGGCGTGGGTGGGCATGGTGGGTCCGAGCGTGGCTACGGCCGCCGCCGCTCCGCAACTCGGTTGGTCCTACCCGGTCCAGTTGACGAATACAGGAGGCGACTTCGTCTCCGTCTCCTGCCCGACGAGCGCTTTCTGCGTTGCCCTTGGCGCCAAGGGCTGGACTTACACCTGGAACGGCAAGAAGTGGGCAACGGCAGGGTGGAGCCATGCGGGTAGTGAAAGCGGCTCGATCTCGTGCCCGACGGTCAGCTTCTGCGCGGCGTTGGCGGGGAACGGTTACGCCACTACGTGGAACGGGCATGTCTGGTCGGAGGTCGCCCAACTTCCCGGCAACAAGTTCGAAGGCTACGGCTCGGTCTCATGTACATCTTCGACGTTCTGCGTGGCGGCGGTCGGAGGCATCCTCGTGACGTGGAACGGCCACATCTGGGGGTCGGCGGTACATGTCCACGATGTCCAGCCTTACGTCGTGTCATGCCACTCGAGATCTTTTTGCGTGGCTGTCGGCAGGGGTCACCATGGTTACTTCTCGGCCGGCTTCAAC
>JBKQLZ010000211.1:0-9311 GCA_052146895.1 Acidimicrobiales bacterium | reverse complement strand
CTCGGTCAACTACGTGCACCAGCTGACCCAGGCGCTGCGCGCGAAGGAGCTCTACCACCGCGACAAGGACTACCTGGTCCAGCAGGGCGAGGTGAAGATCGTCGACGAGTTCACCGGCCGCATCATGGAGGGCCGGCGCTGGAGCGACGGCCTCCACCAGGCGGTCGAGGCCAAAGAGCGGGTCCGGATCCAGGACGAGAACCACACCTGGGCGACCGTGACCCTGCAGAACTACTTCCGGATGTACCAGAAGCTCGCCGGCATGACGGGTACCGCCGAGACCGAAGCCGCCGAGTTCGCCTCCACCTACAACCTGCACGTCGTGCCGATCCCGACCAACATGCCGATGGTCCGCAACGACGAGGCCGACCTCATCTACAAGACTGAGGACGCCAAATTCAACGCCGTCGTCGACGACCTCTACGAGCGGTACGAGACGGGGCAGCCGGTGCTCGTCGGCACAGCGTCGGTCGAGCGGTCCGAGCACCTCTCCCAGCTGCTCGACAAGAGGGGCATTCCCCACAACGTCCTGAACGCGAAGCAGCACGCGCGTGAGGCGACGATCGTCGCCCAGGCCGGCAGGTTGCACACCGTCACGGTCGCCACGAACATGGCCGGTCGAGGCGTCGACATCCTGCTCGGTGGCAATCCGGAGGGACTCGCACGCGACGAGATCGTCGCCCGCGGGATCGACATCGAGAGCGACGAGGGCAAGGCCGTCTATCAGGAGCTGCTCGTGAAGTTCACCGAGCAGTGCGCGGCTGAGGGCGATGAGGTCCGGGCCCTCGGAGGGCTGTATGTCCTCGGGAGTGAGCGGCACGAGAGCCGCCGCATCGACAATCAGCTCCGTGGCCGTGCGGGGCGGCAGGGTGACCCGGGGGAGAGTCGTTTCTTCCTGTCTCTCGAGGACGAGCTGATGCAGCTGTTCGCGACGGGCGCTGTCAACTGGGTCATGGAGAGGGCGCTCCCAGAGGACGTCCCGATCGAGACCCGCATGGTGACGAGGGCGATCGAGCGGGCCCAGCACACCGTCGAGGCGAAGAACGCCGAAGTCCGCAAGGACCTCCTCAAGTACGACGAGGTCTACAACGAGCAGCGCAAGGCCGTTTACGGCCGGCGCCTGCAAGTGATCGACGGCACCGACCTCCGCGAGTTCACCGAGGAGCTGTTGACCTCCGCCATCGGCAGGATCGTCCAGGACTGCCTCCCGAACGAGTTCTCGGAGGAGTGGGACCTCGGTCGCCTCGTCGTCGAGGTGGCGAAGTACTACCCGACGAAGTTCACAGCCGAGGACCTCGAGCAGGCCGTCAGCACCCAGCAGGTCACCGAGTCCCTCGTCACAGAGGCATTCGAGTACTACGAGGAGCGGGAGACGACGTTCCCGGGCGGCGTCGAGACCGCTCGCCAGCTCGAGCGCAACATCATGTTGTCGATCATCGACCAGCGCTGGCGCCAGCACCTTGTCGAGATGGACTACCTGCGCGAGGGCATCCACCTCCGGGGGATCGCCCAGACGGACCCGCTGAACGCCTGGCAGCGTGAGGGCTACGAGATGTTCGAGCAGCTCTGGGCAGGTATTGACGACGATTACCTCCAGTACGTCATGCACGCGCAGGTCGTCGCGGAAGAGGCCGGTGAAGAGGGGGATACGGCGGGCGAGACTCCTGCGCTCGAGGGTGCCGAGTACACCGCTGCTGCTGACCCGATGGATGCTGCACCGAGCACCATCCTCGAGGGCGCCGCTCCCGCCGCTCCCGCCGCTCCCGCCGCTCCGCCCGTCGCCGCGGCAAGGCCGCCAGGGGCCGGGGTCGCCGCATCTGCTGCAGCGCCCGCGGCGCAGGGCCAGACCGGCCGGCAGCGCCAACCCCAGGGCCAGGCGAGCCAGGCGCGTCCCCAGCCGCAACGCCAGGCCGGCGGGCAGCGCCCGCCCCAGGGCCGGGCCGCTGGGCCTGGAGGAAGCACCGGGGGGAACGGCGCCGTCGCCGGAGTTCCCGACAAGCCACAGAAGGTGGGCCGCAACGATCCGTGCTGGTGTGGCAGCGGGCGGAAGTTCAAGACTTGCCACGGTGCGGTCTGACTCATGGCAGAGGAGACTGGTAACCCATCGCGCCCGGAGTTCGGGGAGGAGCTCGCCTCGCTTCGGACACGGCTGGATGCTGCCAAGGGGTACCTGCGCTTCGACGACTTGACGGCGAACCTCGAGAAGCTCGAGACAGAAGTGGGAGATCCCGACCTGTGGTCGGATCCCGACCGCGCCCGCAAGGTGACCGCCGAGTACGGCAGGGCGAAGGCTGATGTCGACTTGCTTGCCGGGCTCGAGGCGCGCATGAGCGACGCCGAGGTCCTCTGGTCGCTCGCACTCGACGAGGGCGACGAGGCGGTCGCGGAGATGACGGCGGAGCTGACCGAGTCGGTCGCCTCGCTCTCGAAGGATCTCGACCAGCTCGAGCTCCGCAGCTTGTTCGCGGGGGAGTTCGACGAGCGTGACGCCATCTGTGAGATCCACGCGGGCGCGGGCGGCACCGACGCGCAGGACTGGGCGGAGATGATGCTGCGGATGTACCAGCGATGGGCAGAACGGCGCGGCATGGAAGTCGAGGTCGACGAAGTGTCCCCCGGCCAGGAAGCAGGCATCTTGTCTGCCACCTTCATCGTGAAGGGCCGTTACGCCTACGGTCTTCTCTCCGCCGAGCGGGGAGTCCACCGGCTCGTGCGGATGTCACCTTTCGACTCCCAGCACCGACGCCAGACGAGCTTCTCGTCGATGGAGGCGACCCCGTTCATCGACGACCTCCGGGACGAAGTCGACATAGACGAGAAGGACCTGCGGATCGACACCTATCGGTCCTCGGGTGCCGGCGGCCAGCACGTGAACGTCACCGACTCTGCCGTGCGGATCACGCATCTGCCAACAGGGGTCGTCGTCTCGTGCCAGAACGAGCGCAGTCAGCACCAGAACAAGGCGAAAGCGCTGCAGATCCTCGCCGCCAAGCTGGCCGAGCTCCAGCGTGCCGAGCGCAGGGCGGAGATGAGCGAGCTGACGGGACCCCAGATCGAGGTGACGTGGGGGAGCCAGATCCGCTCTTACGTGATGGCGCCCTATCAGCTCGTGAAGGACCTCCGGTCGGGCTACGAGACCGGAAACGTCGAAGCCGTGCTCGACGGCGATCTCGACGACCTGATCGTCGCCTACCTCCGTTACCGCCGAGAGCACGGCACCCAATGATTGTGACGGCAGTGTCACGGGTCCGTAATGAGTATGGGCTGCTACCGTCGTCGCCGTTGCCTCGGCGGTTGCAACCGGCCCCTAGAACGAGCGATTCATGATCCGATTCGAAAACGTCACCAAGACATACAAGGGCTCAGTCACCGCCCTCTCCAACATCTCCCTCGATATCTCGAAGGGCGAATTCGTCTTCATCGTCGGTGCCTCCGGCTCCGGCAAGACGACGCTGCTCAAGCTGTTGCTGCGTGAGGAGCGGGTCGACTCGGGCCAGATCTGGGTCGCGGGCCGCGAGATCGACGCCCTCTCGAACTGGCGCGTGCCGTATCTGAGGCGGAACCTCGGCTGCGTCTTCCAGGATTTCCGCCTCCTTCCGAACAAGACCGTGTTCGAGAACGTCGCCTTCGCTCTCGAGGTCATCGGGCGCCCCCGCCAGGTGATCTCAGCGCAGGTGCCACAAGTGCTCGACCTCGTCGGGCTCGGCCAGAAGTCGAAACGGCTGCCCGACGAGCTGTCGGGAGGCGAGCAGCAGCGGGTCGCGATCGCCCGCGCATTCGTCAATCGGCCCCTCATCCTTCTCGCTGACGAGCCGACGGGGAACCTCGACCCGACGACGAGCCAGGGGATCATGGGGCTGCTCGACCGGATCAACCGGACCGGCACGACGGTGCTGATGGCTACGCACGACGCGTCCATCGTCGACATGATGCGCCGCCGGGTCATCGAGATCGAGCGCGGTCACGTCATCCGTGACCAGGTCCGAGGCATTTACGGGCTTGACTCCTCCTCATCCACGACCCGCGGCATCCCAGCAGTGGCTGCCGCGGCCGACCGCTTGAGCACCGGGACAGATGCAATCGGTGCGCGGCACCGTAAGAGGGCCCACTGATGCCGATCTCAGCCGGATACGTCGTTCGTGAGACGGCTTCGAACCTGTGGCGCAATCGCCTGATGGCGCTCGCCGCCATCTTGACGGTAGGTGTCTCGCTCTCCCTCGTCGGGACAGCGCTGCTGCTCCGCCAGTCGGTAAACAGCCAGCTCGCGGCGCTCGGCGACAACGTCGACCTGCAGATCTTCATGAAGCCGCTGGCTCCGATCGGCGACACCAACGCCATCAAGACGACGGCGCGCGAGACCCCTCAGATCAAGCATTGCAACTACCTCGACCACCAGCAGTCCTACGAGCAGATGGTGGCGCTGTTCAGGAGCCAGCCCGACATCGTCAAGGTCTTGACCCCGGCGACGACACCTCCTGTGTTCCAGTGCACCCTCGTGCACCCGAAGGACGCATCGGCAGTCGCGAACCTGTTCAACACTCAGGCCGGCGTGTACGAGGTCACCTTCCCGGCGCAGTCGATCCGCACGCTGATAGCGCTCTCGAACGTGCTGCAGATCGTGCTGTTCACTATCGCGGTCGTGCTGTTGTTGTCGGCCGTGGTGCTGATACTCATGGCAATCCGGATGGCGATATTCGCCAGGCGCCGGGAGGTGGCCGTCATGCGACTGGTCGGCGCGACGGCCTGGTTCATCCGGTTGCCGTTCATGGTCGAGGGTCTCGTGCAGGGCCTCCTCGGAGCAGTCGTCGCCGTCGGCATCGTGCTCCTGGGAGATATCGGGATACGGACGCTCTTGCATCGCTTCGCCGAGTTCCAGTCAGCAGTCGTGCCCGGTCACGACGTGATCGTGACCGAGATCCTCGTCGTCATCGTCGGGATGGTCGTGGGCGTCGTGGGTTCCGCAGTGGCCGTGCGGCGTTTCTTGACCGTATGACGGAGCGGCCCCGCGGGACGACAAAGTACGCTGCCCGCCCGTGAAGGGAGTTCTTCTCGCCGGCGGCACGGGGAGCCGGCTGTACCCCCTCACGCGGATCACGAACAAGCACCTGCTGCCGATCGGCGACCGCCCGATGATCAGCTACGGCATCGAGGCGCTCGTGCAGGCGGGAATCACAGAGATCATGGTCGTGACAGGCGGCACGCATGCCGGCGAGTTCCTCCGGCTGCTCTCGAACGGCCGCGAGCACGGCCTGGACCTGCTCGTCTACGGCTACCAGGACCGCCCCGGCGGCATCGCCGAGGCGCTCGGCCTCGCCGAGCACTTCGTCGGCGGCGACTCGGTTTGCGTCATGCTGGCAGACAACATCGTGGAGCGCTCCATCAGGCCCTCGATCGAGCGCTTCGCCGAGCAATCGTCCGGTGCACGGCTCCTTCTCGCCGAGATCAGCGATCCTGCGCACCTCCGCCATCTCGGAGTGCCCGAGCTTGACGGCGAGGGGCGCCTCACGAGAATCGTGGAGAAACCAACCGATCCCCCCTCCAACTACTGCGTGACCGGGATCTACCTCTACGACTCGTCGGTGTTCGAGGTGATCCCGACGCTCGAGCCGTCCGGTCGGGGCGAGCTCGAGATCACCGACGTCAACAATCACTTCGTGTCGGCCGGGCTGATGGAGTACGACGTCATCGGTGGTTTCTGGGGAGACGCGGGCGAGTCGATCGACGCCTACTACGAGGTGAACGATCAGGTACGGCGCAGCGGCGCCAACCACCCCTGAGCTGAGCTGAGCGTCGGCGTGGGTGCGCCGGACCTTGGCCGTTGGGAGCGCCCGAAGGACGAGATCGACGCTCGGGAGGTGATCCCGCATCTCGCCATCGATAGGCGTCAGCGATTGGCAGCGCTCTTGCCGTCCGATCACGCCTGGCAGGTGCTCCTGTCCGCCTAGCGTTCGCCGCCGACACATAAAGGAGGCTGCGCCGCTCGACAGTCAGGCGAGCCGATCGACGTTTGTGCCTGACCGCCGCGGATCTGCGTCACCGATCTGAAAGTCAGACTTTGAGACTATATGATTCTCCTATGGCAAGGACCACCCTGCGAGCGAAGGGCCAGCTGACGCTGCCGGACGACATCCGCAAGGCGGCACACCTCGAAGAGGGCGACCTGCTCGAGGCGGAGATCACCGCCGACGGCATCTTGCTGCGTCCCCAGAAGTTGATCGACGCCACCCAGGCGTGGTTCTGGACGGCGGAGTGCAGGCCGGGGAGCGGGAGGCGGATGCCGACCGCTCCGCTGGGAGGGTCGAGACCTTCGCTTCGGGCGACGAGGTTGTCGGTGCCCTGCGCTCACGTAGCAAAGGCCACCGCAAGCGATCTGCTCGGTAGCCACACGTGCCGACCTATGCATGGCTGGCGCGCTTTGGCGCGGACTTCGATCTGCTGTCTCGCGGTCAGCAAGCCGCCTTCCTCGTCGCGGTGTCACAGTTCGTCGAGGATCTTCAGCGTGGCCGCGGGTTCCGAAAGGGCCTCCGCGTGAAGGGTGTGAAGGGGGCGGCCGGCATCTTCGAGATGACGTGGGCAGACGACGGACGCGCCACCTTCGAATATGGGGCCTCTGTCATCGAAGGTGAGCCGCATGTCGTGTGGCGCCGGTTGGGCACCCACGCGGTGTTCGATCGGCCCTGAGGATCAGCGCCGCCGGCTCAATCGACGATGGCCGGGTACACCAAGGTCTTCAACTGGCCACGGAAGTTGAACGTGCCCGAGGGCATGAGCTGTGTCATGAAGACCACGGCGAGCTCCTCCGCCGGGTCGACCCAGAACGCCGTCGAGGCGGCGCCACCCCACATGAACTCGCCGGCCGAACCGATGACCTGCGTAGCCGCCGGGCCGAGGCCGACAGCCATCGTGAGCCCGAAGCCCATCCCGTCGAAGCCGACCTCGCCATACCCGCCAGGCAGCGCGAACTGCGACAGCTGCCCCCCGCCGGGGAGGTGGTTGACGGTCATGAGCTCGACAGTCTTCCGCCCGAGGATACGGCGGCCGTCGAGCTCGCCGCCGTTGGCGAGCATCTGACAAAAGCGCATGTAATCCGGCGCGGTCGAGACAAGCCCGCCACCGCCTGAGAGAAACGTCGGCGGCGTCCGGTACCCACTCTCCTCTGGATCGTCGATCAGGACGAGCTCCTTGCGCGAGTTGCGGGCGTAGTTGGCAGCGAAGCGGCCAAGGCTCTCGTCGGGCACGTAGAAGCCCGTGTCCACCATCCCGAGCGGCTCGAACACCTCGCTGCGCAAGTACTCGTCGAACGGCTGCCCCGAGATGACCTCGACGAGGCGGGCGCAGACGTCGGTGCCGAAGGAGTAGAGCCATTGCGTGCCGGGCTGGAAGCGGAGCGGCTCGCCCGCGAGGCGCTCGACGAGGTCGTCGAGTGAGGGTGCGCGCTGGATCGAGGGCGCCTCGCGACGTTCACCGACATCGCCGAGGTCGAGGTCGGCGTTTGCCGGCCCGTAGCCGAGCCCGGCCATGTGCATCATCACGTCACGCACACTCACGGGGCGTTCGGGGTCGACAAGCTCGGTCGTGCCGTCGGCGCGACGCACGGCGACCTTCTGCCCGCGCCACGAGGGGATGAAGCGGTGCACCGGATCGCTCAGCTGGAAGCGCCCTCGTTCGTAGAGCGTCATGAGGGCGACGCCGGTGATGGGCTTCGTCATCGAGTAGATCCGCCAGACAGTGTCCTCGGTCACTGGCCGCTGCCGCTCGCGGTCCGCATGACCCAGGCAGGACAGGTAAGCCACCTGACCTTGGCGGACCACGCCGACGAGGCAGCCGGCGATCTTGCCCGGTTCGATGTAGCTCCGGATCAGGTGCTCGTCGATGCGGGCAAGGCGCCCGGAGTCCATCCCTGCGGCGGCGGCGTCGACCTTCATGAGCTTCCCCCCTTGCGCGGGCCCGGACGGGGCGCCGAGCCCTGTCCGATCATAGGGTGGCGCTAAGCGATGACGCCCAGCCGCTCCATCGCGAGTGCCCGCAGCGCCTTGTAGTCCAGCTTCCCGGCCGCCGAGCGCCCGACCGCGTCGACGAACACGACTCGGCGCGGCGCCTTGAAGCTGGCGATCTGGCTCTTCACGTGGCTGATCAGCTCTTCCTCGCTCGCCTCGGCGCCTGGCGACAGCTCGACGACTGCGGTGATCGCCTCCCCGAAACGCTCGTCAGGTGTGCCGACCGCGACCGCGTCCGCCACCGCCGGGTGAGTCTTGAGGGCCTCTTCCACCTCCTCGGGGAAGACCTTCTCGCCGCCGGTGTTTATCGAGACAGAGCCACGACCGAGGAGCTGAAGCGAGCCGTCCGCTTCGACGATGGCGTAGTCGCCAGGGACCGAATAGCGCACGCCGTCGATGGTCACGAACGTCGTGGCCGTCTTCGCCTCGTCCTTGTAGTAGCCGACCGGGATCCGGCCGCCGAGCGCGATCCTGCCCGCTTGCCCCGATCCCGCGGCGATCTCGTTGCCGTCGTCGTCGATGACCTTGGCACTCTCGCCGAGCTGGAAGGAGGCCGTGTGTGCTTCGGCACCGGCCGTCGAGACCGAGTTGCCCATCCCGATCGCCTCGGAAGACCCGAACGAGTCGATCAGCAGCATGTTGGGATTGTGACGGTGCAGTCCCTTCTTCGTCTCTTCGCTCCACATGACGCCCGACGAGACGAAGCCGAGCAGGGTCGAGAGGTCGAACCGCCCGGGGTTCTCGTCGAGGGCACGCAGTATCGGCTTCGCGAACGCGTCACCGACGATCGTGACGAGGTTCACCTTCTCGCGCTGCACCGTCTCGAGGAGCAGTTCCGCGTCGAAGCCTCGGCCCGGCAACGTAACGACGCAGCCGCCCAGCATCAGGCAACTGAAGGCCGTGAACGCACCGGTGCCGTGCATGAGCGGGCAGGCCGGCAGCACGACCGGAGGAGAGGCACTGAGCGCCACGAGCATGTTGCGGACCCCGTCGAGGCCGGAGTCCTCCGGCAGCGGCAGCGGGCTCCCACTGTTGAGCAGCGCGAAGAGGTCGTCCTGGCGCCACATGACCCCCTTCGGCATACCGGTGGTCCCGCCGGTGTAGAGGAAGTAGAGGTCGTCGCCGGAGCGCGGCGCCGGCCCCGTGATGTGCGGGTCTTCGCCCTGCGCGAGAGCGTTGGCAGCCTCCTCGAAGGGCATCGCCCACTCCGGGCACGGGTCGCCACCGTCGTCGACGTGCAACCACAGCTTCACGCTCGGGACGACGGCACGCACTCGCTCGACGTTCTGCGTGAAGCTCCCGTGGAACATCACG
>JBKQLZ010000210.1:0-2812 GCA_052146895.1 Acidimicrobiales bacterium | reverse complement strand
GCGAGGAAGTGGACGTACGGCACTCCATCGACGGCTTGGCCACCGTGGTCGATCATGTGACCGAGCCCGATGCCGATCGCAGCAAGATAGAGAACCGGGTACAGGAAGGTAGTGGTGAGCGAGCCCCGCCAGGTGCGCTTGTACGAGAGGAGGTTGTACTGGTACGCACGGAACGCGGGCGGCATCCGGGTCGTGCGCGGCCGTGGTGCCTCGGCGGCGGGCGGGAGCGGTGCTGTGAACGTCAATCGACGAGGCTTCGGCCGGTGAGGTGCAAGAAGACGTCCTCGAGCGTGGAACGCCGGACGAGGGCCGCGACCGGCGAGGCACCGCGGGATCGTGCGGCATCGAGCGCGGCGTCGCCCTCATCTGTGTAGAGCAACAGCCTGTCGGGAAGTACCTCGACGCGCTCGGCGAGGTCGGCCAATACCTCGCCTTGGTCCTCGTGGCGGCCCGGCTCGAAACGCAGCTCCACGACCTCACGGGTCGACCAGCGCTCGATGAGCTCGCGCGGCGACCCGGCGGCTGCGATCCGTCCTCCGTCCATCACGACGAGGCGGTCACAGAGCTGCTCGGCCTCGTCCATGTAGTGCGTGGTTATGACGAGCGTCACTCCTTCCTGCTTCAGGCGGTAGAGGCGGTCCCAGAGCAGATGGCGCGCCTGAGGATCGAGTCCGGTCGTGGGCTCGTCGAGGATCACGAGATCGGGGGAGGACACGAGCGCTCTTGCGATCGTCAGCCGGCGCCGCATTCCTCCCGACAGGGGGTCCACTCGTTCGTCGGCTCGGTCAGCCAGACGGGCGAACTCCAGCAGCTGCTCGACCCGCTCGCGCAAAAGCTTCTTCGGCAGTCCGAAATATCGCCCGTACAGATAGAGATTGTCCCGCACAGTCAGCTCAAGATCGAGGGTGTCGTCCTGCGGTACGAGGCCGATCCGGCTCCGTATCCGCGGACCGTCGCGCATCGGATCGAGCCCAAGCACACGGAGGGTCCCACCCGAGATCGGTGACAGACAGGCGATCATCCGCATGGTCGAGGTCTTCCCTGCGCCGTTCGGTCCCAGGAAACCGAACGCCTCTCCGGCATGGATCTTGAAATCGACGCCGTCGACGGCGACGAACTCGCCGAATCTCTTCGTGAGACCCCGCGCCTCCACCGCGGCGCCGCTGCCGGCGTCCGTGCCCGGTGTCGCCACCGCTAGCCGCCGGCGCTCAGGGGAAACTCATGGGCACTCACCCAGCCGGGGCCCATGCAGATCATCCCTAGAACCTATACCGGGTGCCGAGTTGAGAAGTCGACCAGAGCGTCGCGGGGCGGCCCGACTACCAGGGCCTAAGCTGTGTGTTCGCCGTGAAGCACGCTCCCGATTGGCGCCATTTCAGGGCGGGCTCGGTCACTCTGCTGGTCGGGCTTGGACTTGCGACAGCTCTGATGCTCCCGTTTCGGAGCCACTTGAGCGTGGCCACCGCCGCCATCGTCCTCATCGTGCCGGTGGTCGCAGCCGTGGTCGTGGGAGGCGCACGGGTGGGGTTGCTCGCCGCCGTTGTCGGGTTTCTGGTGCTGGACGTCGTGTTCATCCCGCCGTACTGGTCGTTGTCCGTCGGCACGGCCGAGAACTGGGTCTCGCTCGTCGTCTACGTCGCCGTCGTCCTCGTCGTCGGCCGGGTTGTCTCGCGGCTGCAATTGCTTCGGGAGGAGTCGGCGCGCAACGCCGTGGACTCCCGCAGACTGCTCGTGCTGTCGGAGCAGCTCGTCGCCGACAAACCCCTTCCCGAGATGCTCGCACTGGTCGCCTCGAGTGTGCGGAGTGCGTTCGACCTCGAGACAGTTGCGATCATGCTGCCCTCTGCCAAGACCGGCTACCTCGAGGTCGTCGGCTCGGAAGGGCCAGAGCTTGGCGACGAAGCCCTCGCGCGCATTCTCCCTGCGCCCGGCACTCCGGCCTCCCTGACGGGCAGCGTCGTGGCCGGAGCGCTGCTGCGGCAGATCCCGCTTGCCGCAGCGGGCCGCCCAGTCGGGCTCTTGGTACTGCGTGGGAGGGCACTCGACGTCCACGACCGCGGGCTTCTGGCGATCTTCGCCAACCACGCCGCCCTCGCCATCGAGCGCGCCCAGCTCAGGGACGAGGCTCTGCGGGCACACCTCCTGCAGGAGGTCGACGAATGGCGGGCGGCGCTCGTCGGCATGGTCGCCCACGACCTGCGTACTCCGCTCGCCTCGATAAAGGTGGCCGTTTCGGATCTTCGAGAGACGGGGATCGTGCTTGACGAGGTGTCCCGGTCGGACCTGTTGGAGACGATCGAGGAGCAGACGGACCGCCTTACCCGACTCGTCAGCACCGTGCTCGACCTGTGGAGGCTCGAGGCGGGCGCGCTGCGGCCGAAACGAGAGCCCGTCGCGCTCGAGGACCTCGTCGACGAGGCGGCGGCGCTCGTCGAGCGCTCCGTCGACGTATCCATGCTGAGACGGATCGTGGCCGCGGACCTTCCCCCGCTCGAGGTTGACCCAATACTGATGGCCCAGGTACTGGCGAACCTGCTCGAGAACGCCGCCCGTCACAGCCCGCCGGGCGGCGAGATCCTGGTTGAGGCGTCGCGGCGACGAGGGTCGCCGGACGAGGTCGAGATCGCGATCTCCGATTCCGGTCCAGGGGTTGCTCCCGAGCAGCGCGATCGGATCTTCGAGATGTTCCACCGTGGGGCAGATGGCGGGCGCGCCGGCCTCGGGCTCGCCATCGCCAAGGCCTTTGTCGAGGCGCACGGTGGCCGTATCGGGGTCGGAGCCGCTCGAGGAGGAGGGGCGCGCTTTGTGCTGA
>JBKQLZ010000209.1:0-8709 GCA_052146895.1 Acidimicrobiales bacterium | reverse complement strand
GGGTGCCGACCGTGGCGAAGTGCTACCGGCTGCTGCACGCGATCCTCGCCACCGCCGTCGAGGACGAGCTCATCGGCAAGAACCCATGCGTGTTGCGCGGCGCCTCCACCGATCGGCCGGCCGAGCGCCCGGTAGCGACCGTCGAAAGGGTTTACGAGCTCGCGGACGAGATCGGACCGTCGCTACGGGCGATGGTCCTCATGGCCACGTTCACAGGGCTGCGATTCGGTGAACTCCGTGCGCTGCGGCGGCGCCGGCTCGATCTGCTGCACAAGACCGTCGAGGTGGTCGAGCAATATCAGGAGTTGTCGTCGGGGGAGCTCGTCCTCGGTCCGCCGAAGACCGACGCCGGCAGGAGAACAGTTGCGATCCCCGACGTCCTGCTGCCCGACCTCGAGGCGCACCTCGCCGAGCATTCGGCACCGGGTCCGGACGGACTCGTGTTCTGTGGTTCGGCCGGCCAGCCGCTCCACCGCAAGACGTTCTACCGAAACTGGAATCGGGCGACTCGGGTTGCCGAGCTGGACGGGTTCCACTTCCACGATCTTCGGCACACCGGCAACACGCTGGCAGCGGCGACGGGCGCGAGCACCAAGGAGCTGATGTCTCGCATGGGCCACGCGTCGCCGCGGGCTGCGCTCATCTACCAGCACGCCACCCGGGATCGGGACGCGGCGATCGCCGAGGCGCTATCCGATCTCATCGGCACGCGGCTCGAGAGCGGTCGCCTGCGGAGCCTCCAGCGGTGACCCGCCCAGGAACGACTTCATCTGCCCAGCGTCGGGCCCGGCCGACAATCCGCTGTCTCACCGAGGACCTCGGCTTGACGTTGCCGGATCTCAACGTCGACCTCGGTGAGATCAACGATCCTTGGCTCGACGAGCTGCGGCGCATCGCCCCGACCTCTCCGGAAGGACAGAAGCGGATTCTTTCCGTGGCGAGTCCCGTGGTGTATCGGCTGCGCGTGTCCGATGAGCGCGGCGCGACGTGGGTGGATGACGAACACGGCATCGTGTGGCTCCTCGCCGTTCGCCGTCGCGAGCAAGGTTCGGATGACGACGCGTTCAGCTGGTTCGCCAGCCTTCACGCGAGCGAGCGCCTGTTTCCCGACGAGGATGACGTGCTTCGCGATCGCGCTGAGGCGGTCCTGCGCTTCCACAAACTCCTGACACGTGACCTTCTGCAACTCGCCGATTCGGCCCTCGCGACGGTTGGCAAAGAACTGGTCGTCGATCTGGGTGAGTGGCTTGCATGTCGGATGCTCGTCCTCGAGGAGGGTGGCCTCCAGGAGATCTGGTGCGCGCTGAGCACGCGCGGCAGCGATGGCGACTTCGTCGCCGAGCGTCAGCGAGATCTGCTGTTCGCCGAGCTAGAGCGGTACGTGCAGCCGGCGATCTTTGAGGCACGGAGCGACTGGCCAACCGGGGATGCTGAGTGGTGGGAGGTCGTTCGCTTCGGAGTGCGTTAGCCCTGGCGAGATTTGCCTGCGATGCGGCGAACCGCTTCGTCGGGGACGTTGAGCAGGTGTGCTGCGATGGCATCGTCGCCGCCGACGAGAACGGCACGAGCTGTAGCCAGGCCCTTCTCGATGAGATCGGTGTGCCGAGCGGCGTACTCCTCAATAGCGCGATCCACCAGCTGGGTCTGGGTCGTGTCAGTGAGCGCGGCAAGGTAGCGGATGCGCTCTTTGGTGTGCGGACTCACTTTGATTGGGGATTGGCTAACGCTCATTGGCTCTCTCCTGGTACCTAAAGGTACCGAGTACCTAAGCTACCGTCAAGAAGTCTTGGAGCCGTCAGGGATCGCACAGCGTCCACCAGGGCGTATACCACCATCCGCCAGGTGGTCGCCCGCCAGGTGGTCGCCCGCCAGTCCTAGGCTCGTCCGCTTCGAACGCCTGGAGCCTAGGACTGTCGGGCAACCAGAGCCGAACCGCGGTGGGAAAATGGAACATGGCTGCGAATCTGCCCGCTGACCCGCCCGAGGACGGCCCGGACGAGCTGAAGCAGGTGTGGGACTCGTGCTTCGCTGGGGCGAGAGCGATGACCTCGGTCGTGAACAGCTCGTTGAGTCGGCGAATGACGACGAGTTGCGCGAGCTGGTATCAGCCATCAGTCCCCTGTATCCAGCCATCAACGGCTACTTGGACGCGACTGGCGACGCGGAGCGAGCTGTGCCGTACGGAGATCTCGCACAAGCGGCCTTGGAAGCGTCGCTCACACTCGCTCGGCGGGTGCCCGCTGGTTGAGAGCCGAAAGTGCTCGAGAGGCGAGTTCCGAAACTTGCGCCGGGAGGGTATTGACGGCTGCCAACGGGTGGACTCGCACAGGTGCATCTATGATGTGGAGAGGGAACCCCCCGGTGGGGGAGTGGTTGGCACCGTGCCAGTCAGCGACGCTCGAGGCGCCTGCTCCCAGGTCGGCCGGAGCCGGCCGACCTGATCCAGTGTCCTCGCACCGCCGGCGGCCCTCAAGCAACACGGGCCGCCATTGGCGGCCCTCGGCTGCGCCGGTTGCTTGACCTCCGCCGGCGCTGCTGCTCACGAGCGCGTCACCTACGACGAGCGGCTTGGCGAGTAGGACCCCATGTCAGAGAGATCACGCAGTCGACGTCGACAGCAACCTTCGTCGGATCGGTCGTCGACTGACAGTCGAGTTCACCGTCGACGTCGACGGCGCACAACAGCACCATGGAACCCACACAACAGAACGGGCACGACCACACGAGGCAGGTGGACGAACCGCTCGTGCTCGACATCCCGAGCGCGGCGCGGCTGCTCGGCATATCGAGAGCGCTCGCCTACGAGCTCGCAGCGAGAGGAGAGCTCCCCGTCCTTCGTCTCGGGCGACGACTCGTCGTGCCAAGGAAGGCTCTCTACGAGTTCGTCGAAGGAGTCAACCGCGACTCGGCGGACAGGTGATGCCAGGGGGGGTCCCGACGTCGTCGTCGTCAACGACGCGAGCCGAACGTCCTCAAGAACGTCCCCAGCCCTGGCAGGAGGCGCAGAGACGCGACGAGCGCCAGGGCAGTCAAGCGCGGCGGAGCCGAGGCGGCCAACACGTTGGCCGCCGGCGCTTGACGGCCCGGAGCCCGGTGACAGAGACAATGGTGCAGGTCGGCCGCTTGCGGCTGACCTGAGCGCGTCCCCTCACATCGAGCGGAGCGCGCCGGCGCCGCGCCGGCCGGGGCTCGCAAACGGCCGCCTCCACCGGCACATGGAAGTGTGTAAGCCTATTCAGCGTCGGTTGTCAAGCGATCCGTGGGCGCGCCGTCTCGCTCCTCAGCCACCGGGTCGATAATGGTCCTCATGGCGCTGCCCGAACTACCCGAACTGTGGAGCAGGATCCGGGACCGGCACGGCTACAGCAGCCACCTCAGCTAAGCCTCAAAGCCATAGGCCAGAGCGGTAGGGCGCCATGTCCGACCGCCGTTGCTTGTGACATCTAGTCCCGAGCCGGGCGTCACGAGATACCCGTACCGCCGATCACCAAAGTCCATCGCCTGCGGATCCGCGAACGGCACGGTGCCGAAAGGATCGGGTGGTCCATTCGCTGCGACAAGGAATCCGTGCCCGGCAGCGGTCGGATCACATGCCCAGCAGACGGCGACCAGCAGGATCTCGGCGCCGAACGCGGCGAGGAGCGGAGGGTAACTGCTCTGAATCGCCGGCGAAGATGAGCAGACGGTCTGATTCGACGCAATGCAGGTGTGCCACCCGGAGGTCTTCACGAAGTAGAGGCTCCATGGCATCGAGCCGGCCGCTCCCTGTCCGAGTTCGTACTCGACCCATGCAGATGTCGGGCTTGCCGGCTGTATCCAGGCGTGGCCGTACTCGAGGCCCTCCCCAGTAGGTCCGAGCGGTACGCGCGACATCACCCGCTCCCAGCGGCGACCACCGTTGTGGGTGAGCCATAGAGAGGTCCCGCCCGCCAGCCAGAGCGTCGCCTGGTGTGCCCAGAAGCCCACGGGGGCCACCGGTGTTCGAATGACTCTCCAGCTGTCGCCGCCGTTGGTGCTGAGATACAGGTGCGGCCCACCACCGTCCGAATAGCCGAGGCCGAAGCCTTGAAGCGGCGTGTCGAACTGGATCTCGGTAAGCGTCGCCCTTCTCGGCTCGCCGACGTGAGTCCAAGTACCGCGGGCCGCGGAGCGAAGGAGGCTCGATTGACCCAGCAACCAGCCGTGCCGAGCGTCCAGGAAGTCGACTTGTCGAATGTCGTCCGTGCCGACGTAGATGTGCCGCCAGTGCCGACCGCCATCCTGCGTGCGAATCGCAAAGCCGAAGCCCGCCGCGAAGGCGAGGCTTGCACCGACGGCGTCGACGGTCGAGATGCGATCACGACCGGACTTCGACCCCTGCGTCGTCGAGCTCGTGGAACTCTGAGTAGTTGGTGATGCCGTGGCTGGCGTCGGCTGGGAGGCGGAACGGGACACAGAACTCGGTGCCGCCGAACACGCTGCGAGTAGCAGCGCAGGGATCACGCCGAGGCGTCGGTACCACCCGAGCGACGGCGTCGATGAGCGCCGCTGCGACGTAGTTCCGATTGCTCGCATAGTCATCTCAATTGACGCTGGTCAACCGGCCGCGCTTGCAAGCCGTGACAAGTGTGCCCTGTTGCCGAATGTGGTGCCCGCTGTCGGAGCCAATTTCGTGAGGTGGAGCAACTTTCCGGCGTGCCACATTCGTGCCACTACGGCGCAACCTTCGAGCAGATTCGGTGGACTGGAGACGACCTGACATACGCTCTGAACTGGTCATTTGTC
Source organism: Acidimicrobiales bacterium (assembly GCA_052146895.1). GTDB lineage: Bacteria > Actinomycetota > Acidimicrobiia > Acidimicrobiales > Bog-793 > Palsa-601. Next base: position 3,945 of record JBKQLZ010000209.1, on the reverse strand, counting down.
TTCGGCCGCTGGTCGCCGGACTGCCCAGATCGATTTGCCAAGGTGAGGGTCGCGGGTTCGAATCCCGTCGTCCGCTCCACGTGCAGATCAGAGCGCCCTACGGGAGTCGCAACTGGGTGCACTCGTCCGGCACTCGCCTCCGTCGTGCCGCAGCAGGGCGGTTAAGCAGAGGGCAGTCGGACGGGCGAACGGCAACCTGGAGGAAGACCGGCGTCGATACCGCTTCAGGTATCATGACCTTGTGAATGTTCGTGCTCGAAGCGAAGTTGCAGCAGACCTCGTCCGTCTCGCCCGCGCTCGGGCGGAGCTGACTCAGCGCCAGCTTGCGGAACGATCTGGCGTGCCCCAGTCGGTGATAGCAAGGATCGAGTCCGGCGCAAGACAACCGACCCTTCCGACCCTTGAGCGCATCCTGGCGGGCGCTGGTGTCGAGATGCGTTACCGCCTCGCCCCTCTCGAAGATCACGACAGCGTCCTTGCTGTCCGCAACGCGCGGAGGTCGCCGGCAAGGAGGAAAGAAGTCGCTGACGCTCACGCGGCTTTCGTGACCAAAGTGGTCGACGGCGGCCGCCGCGCTCGGCAACCGAGCTCCGAGTGACCGAGAGCTCAACGAGCCCGAGTCCCGACTTCGACCCTGAGCGGATCGTCGAACAATTCAACGATCACGACGTCAAATACGTCGTGATCGGCGCCGTGGCTGCGCTCGCGCACGGTGCACCAATCCGCGCCACGTTCGATGTCGACCTGACGCCGGCTCGCGATCCTGAAAACCTGGCACGACTCTCCGATGCTCTCCGCGATCTCGACGCTCGTATCCGGACGGCGGACGTTGACGGTGGGCTCCCGTTCGCGCACGATGCCGCGTCGTTAGCGAACATGCAGATGCTCAACCTGACGTGCCGCCACGGCGACTTCGACCTGGCCTTCATGCCGTCAGGGACCGACGGCTACGAGGACCTCGCTGCGGGTGCCACCGTCATCGTCGTCGGAACCACGAAGATGAGGGTGGCTTCGCTCGACGATGTCATCCGATCAAAAGAGGCGGCGGGTCGCCCGAAAGACATTGCCGTGTTACCGGTGTTGGAGCGTCATGCGCGCAACGCCAGTGGCGTGGGTGAGACCAAGACGAGCGCAGCGGAGACTTCTGAAGCGCTCGAATGAAGCCCAAGCTCGACATCGAACGGCGCAGCGCAGTACGACTTCTGAGCGTTAGTAGACCGGTCTACAACGGGGAGTTACTGGCCAGATTTGCTGGACGCTTTCGTGGAAAGAACACCAGCTAGTAGGCCTGTACCGAACTCGGTGGACCCCCGGACTTACCTTGCCAAGGTGAGGGTCGCGGGTTCGAATCCCGTCGTCCGCTCCAGCTGGCCTGTATCCGATTTGGTGGACCGCGCGTTATGAGGGTCTCCCGGTTTCTGCGAGGAGTGCCGCTGACAGGGATCCGGCCTCTGAATCCGGAAAAGCCCGCGAAGCGGGGCTAGCGTGCCCGGCGAACACTCCACGTTCGCCCGATCTGCCGATGGGAGGCCCCGTGAAGCGCCGCGCCGCAGCGAGATATGGCTCTCGCCTAACGCTTGTTGCCACGTCTGTGTTGCTCGCGGTGTCCATGTGCGGCCTCCGCCCTGCGGGCGCGGCGCTTCGCACGTCCGGGCCGGTTGTCAGCCGACACGGAACGGGTTCGGCGCGCCGCGCATCCGTCATAGCCACCCGCCCGCACGGATCGGGTGAGTTCTCGTGCTCGACTCCGACGATCTTCCTCGCCGAAGGGTCGCCCACTCAGCTGTACTCCTCGAAGACGACCGCTGGCGTGACGACCTTCTCCAAGATCGGGACCACACATGGATGGTCGTACAACGCAATGGGCTATGACACGTCCGACAACCTCCTCTACGCGATCAGCACGCATGCGTCATCGAATAAGTACGCACCCGGTCATCTCCTCGAGATCAACGACACGGGCACCGTTGTCGACGAGGGGGCGATCTCGGGCGACTCCTACCTCGTCAAGCACGGTGAGGTCACCGGCGCGTTCGACACGCCGAAGGATCTCTGGGTCGTGTCACCGAGCGAACAGGCAGACGATATCGACGTGTCGTCGACCAAGATCGCAAAGCATCTCAAGCCGTCGAAATCGTTCGCGCCTGCGGACTGGGCGGAGGACGCCGGTTACCTCTGGGGCATGGCGCAGGTCGGATCGATTGTGCAGATTTTCCGCTTCGACACCGCCACCGGCGACGTCTCGACGTTCCCGGCGCCAAGCGGAGTCCGTACTCACTCCAGTTTTGGGGGTGCGTGGACATACGGAAACGGGAACCTGGGATTCAACGCCAACTCGACTGGAGCGATCTACCAGATCAGCGTCGCCAAGGCGAGCTCGTCTGCGCCGAGCTTCTCGCTCGTGTCGACCGGCACCGGTCCAAGGGCCGGGGCCCAGGACGACGCGGCATCGTGCTCGCCGTACTCCACGGACCTGAGCCTGTCGGAGACCGGGAAGTCCTCAGCCGCCGTGGGCGCACCCGTCAGCTGGACCCTGACGGTGAAGAACAACGGCCCAGGTAACTCCTCCGGGTATGTCCTGAACGACCCGGTGCCCTCGTCCGTCACCGACGTCACGACCACTTCACCAGGGTGCAAAATCTCGGCCAACCAAGTCACCTGCACGGAGGGCACGCTCGACAAGGGAGCGACTGCCTCGTTCGTGGTTAAGGGCGACGCACCGGCACCGGCGACGACGTGCGCGACCAACACTGCAACGGTCATCGCGAACGAGTACGACCCGAAACCTGCCAACAACTCCGCCACGTTGAAGACCTGCAGCACCACGGCGTCGCCGAGCCTCGTCAGCGAGACGCCTCAGCCGGCGACCGGAACGAGCGGTGAGAGCTTCGCCGACAAGGTGACACTTTCTGGCGGCTACGACCCGACCGGATTGCTCACCTATGACCTCTGGAGCCCGAGCGAGACCACGTGCTCCGGCACGCCCGAATCGAGCGGCACGGCGACCGTCGATGGAAATCGCGCATATACCTCGCCCGAGGTCCCTCTCACGACTCCGGGCACGTACTGGTGGACGGTCTCGTACGCCGGGGACCCGAACAACGCGTCGGTCGACGCCACCGCGTGCGCTGATGGCGTCTTCACGGTCGGTAAAGCGTCGCCGAGTCTCGGCGACGAGACGCCCACACCCTCGTCGGGATACACCGGAGCGAGCTACACCGACGAGGTGACCTTGTCCGGTGGTTCGTCGCCGACCGGCACGATCACCTACGACCTGTGGGGCCCGTCCCAGTCGTCATGTACCGGAACGCCGCAGGACTTCGTAACAACAGACGTGTCCGGGGACGGCGAGTACACCTCACCAACCGTCGTGATCGCCAGTGCCGGGACCTACTGGTGGACTGCAACCTACGGCGGCGACCCCGAGAACGCGGGCTCCGGACCGACTGGGTGCTCGGACGGCGTGTTCACGGTCTCCACGCCCCCGCCCGGCGCATGCACGATCAACTGGGTCGGCCCGGATTCGGGGGGAAGCTGGGGGACGGCGTCCAACTGGAGCCCCGATCGCACCCCAGACTCGACCGACGTCGTCTGCATTGGCACTGCGACGACGACGTTCACCGGTCCTGTCGTCTACGACGGCTCGAATGGGACGAGCAACACCTCGATCCTGCAGTTGAAGAGTTACGCCACACTCGATCTGACGACGGGAGATCTGCTCATCACAGACACGAGCACCTCAACGGCGGAAGAGAGCTTCACAGCCGGACTCGACTTCCCCGGCGGGACGCTCGGCAGCGGTGCGACGACGCCGGCGAGCGTCACCGTCACGACCGACTTCGACTGGACCGGCGGGACCTTCGAAGCGCCGACCGACATCGCGACCCAGCCGGTCCTTACCGTCGACGCCGCCGCTACCTCGACGATCACCGGCGCAGGCGGCCC
>JBKQLZ010000208.1:0-15466 GCA_052146895.1 Acidimicrobiales bacterium | reverse complement strand
TCGCAGCGCCCGCCGCGTCGCGAGCCGCCGCCCACCTCCGGCAAACAGGTGAACCGCGACGCAGACCGGGAGCGCCAGCGCCAGCTCGCCCGGGCCGGAGAAGCAACGAGCGAGAGTGCCGATCGCGAGGACGTCGGTAGCGGTGAGGAAGATCCACGGGGTCAGGCCGAAGCGCTTCGGAGCACCGTGACCGAGCCCTCCTCGTTCGCTCACGATGCCACCATCGCACTCTCGCCGGCGGACCAAAGCTCTTCGAGAGAGCCACCAAGCGGCACCTGAACGAGCAGCTGACGCCGCTCGAGCAAGTCGATCCGTGCTTCAGTTCCACCCGCGCAGATCACCACGACGGTCGCCGACCCGGGAGCCGCCAGCTCGGGCGGCGCTCCGAACAGGGTTTCCAGCCCCGACGGCTGCTCACACGCGGCGACGAAGAGCACCACCCGATCCTCGTAAGACGTGCGCGGCAAGGCCGGGCGGATCTGATCGTGCTTGCCGACCGCCATTGCCCGGACGTCGGTCAGGACTTCGAGCACGGCGTCAAGGTGTCGCACGCCGGTACCCTCGCCGCTGTCGGCTCCGCCTTGCACGACGAGCCGGAACGAGCCTTCGCGCTCCGCAGCGGTCACGAGGCTCGCCGCGATGCGGACGGCATCCTCGAAGCGCGCCGACTGGCGTGCGGGATCATCGGTGCTCAACACGAACGGCGACAGCACGACGCTCACGCCAGAGCTCGCATCGAGCTCCCGGTCTCCGCCCTCTCGAACCATCAGGTCGCCGACGCGGGCGGTGGTCGGCCAATGGACACGACGGAGATCGTCCCCCGCGATGTAGGAGCGCAGCAGTGACGCGCCCGAGCGGAGGCGCTCGGCCGACGAGCGAGTGGTCTCGAGGTCGGCCTGCTGGCCACCGGAGGGCAGCAGGGCCGACAGCGGCTCGGCGACGGGACGGACCCCGTAGCGCGATGGCCCGATGCCAGTCACTCGCCGTCGAGCAGTGCCGAGAGCATCGGTGAGCACCGCATCGAAACCGGTCACGTCGTGACGTCCGCGCCGGTCGCTCGGGAGGCGCAGCGAGACCGTCGCCTTCTCGCCGGGCACGAGTCGGGGCACTTCGATGACCGGGCCTTCTGCCCCGCCGGCCGGGACGAGCTGGAGGCGCCCGGAGGGCGTCGGAGACAGGCCGGCGTTCTCCACGGACAACTCGAGGGTCGCGAGCTCGCCGACGCGGATCACGGGCGGGATGACGCGCGCGCCGAGGTTCACACGCAGCTGTGGCGCGCGGACGCGGGCCACACCGAGGGCGACTACCGCGAAGGCGGCGGCAGCGAGGCCGAACATCTCGGTGACACCGAGGATCCGGCCCACGACCAAGAGGACCACCGCAAGGCCCAGTACGACGCGACCCCGACGAGTCAGCATGCCGGGATGCCGGTCGCTCTCAGGTCCTTGCGGAGTTCGAGTCGAGCACCGGCACCTTCGAGAGGATCTCGGCAACAACGCCGGCAATCTGGTCGCGGGAACCCGAGCGTGCGCTCCGCAGCTCCACGCGGTGGCCTATGACCGGCAACGCGAGCGCCTTTATGTCATCCGGCAGGACGAAGTCCCGGCCGTGCAACAGCGCCCAGGCACGAGCTGCATGTTGCAGGGAGAGCGTCGCTCGGGGGGACATGCCGAGCGAGATCGCAGGATGAGACCTGCTCGCGTTGGCAAGGTCAACCAGATATCGCTGCAAAGGGGGCGAGCAGTGAACGCGTCGAGCGGCCGCGGTCATGGCAACGACGTCCTCGGGGGTGGCCACCGGGCGCAGGTGCTCGATGGGCTCGAGAGAGCCATGGGTGTTGAGCAGTCCCACCTCCTCGGCAGGATCGGGATAGCCGAGGTGAATCCGCATCAAGAACCGGTCCAGCTGGCTGATCGGCAGAGGGTAGGTCCCATCGTGCTCTTGCGGGTTCTGCGTAGCGATCACCATGAAGGGTTGAGGAAGCTGGTAGGTCGTGCCCTCGACGGTGACTTGTCGCTCTTCCATCGCCTCGAGCAGAGCGGACTGGGTCTTCGGTGGCGTCCGGTTGATCTCGTCGCCTAGGACAATGTTGGCAAAGATCGGTCCGGGCCGGAATTCGAACTTGGAGGTGTCGCGGTCGAACACGCTCACGCCCGTCACGTCGGACGGCAGGAGGTCAGAAGTGAACTGGATCCTCCGCTGGCGCGAGTCGATCGAAGCTGCGAGCGCCTTGCCGAGAGATGTCTTGCCCACTCCGGGTACATCCTCGATCAACAGGTGCCCACCGGCGACCAGGCATGTCACCGCATGACGCACCGCGAGCGAGCCGCCCTGGATGACGCTGTCCACGTTCCGGACGATCGCGTCGAATATCTCGGGCACCGAGCGGCCGCCAGACCCTTCGATAGTCGACATCGGCTGGTTCGGCAGCTCCTCCGACGTTTTCACGTCGAGGATTCTCCCAGTATCAGGGGGGTGATGCCAGGCGGGCGACTGCCAGGCCCATGGCACCCGAGACAAGCCGCCGACAGGATGGCCATCACCCGATCACCGCCCTCGGCGAGCTGCTCGAGATCCAGCGACGACAGCTCACCGATCTCCAGCCGAGCGTCGCGCAAGGCGAGCGGGGGACTTGCGCCTGCGGCGAGGCGGCTGTGCAGGGCGACGGATACCTCCGGCATGGCCGAGTCGACGAGCGGAGCCACGGCCGCGATCGCGAAGCCTGCGCCGAAGCCGAGAAGCGCCGGCACCGGACCGGTGAGCTCCTCACCAGGTTGAGCAACGATTCTTCCGGCATCACAGGCTGACAACACCACGCAGGAGGGGCTCTGCCGACCGTTGCCAGAGGTCATCTCGTGGATTGTGAGGTCCCCGTCGTACAAGTGGAAGGTCGACATGTAGGGGTTGTCGGCGCGGAAGCGACCGTGGACGGCGAGATGAGCCACCGCTGCCCGCGAAAGGCCCTCGAGTACGCCAGCACGTGTCGCGCCAGGACCCTCGAGCACCCGCACCCGTTTGCCCGCATAGCAGACGGAGCGAATTGCCTCGGCCTCGGCGCCCGCGGCACGAAGGTCCGGTCCCGCCACCAGGAGGAGGTCGTCCGTGGCAAGACCATCTCTCAGGCCCGTGTCCATGCCGGCGGTGCCCGCCCAAATCGCTGCGCTCGGGGCGAGCGTGACCGGAAGCCCGCTGAGTGATGGGAGCGCTCCGTATGGAAGATCGTGCAGACCCCCGGAAGGCACGATCACGATCTGCTCCCGCGACAGGTCCTCAGCCCGCCCGGCATGAAGCAGCGTGCCGATGACCCGCGCGTCGAGTGTCGCGACGGATCGCTTCAGCAAAGCTGCCATGGCTCGGCGGCGACTTTCGCCTTGCCGGCCGCTCACGAGCTGTCCGATGGCGAAGTGAAGTGCGGAGCGGGCACTCAGGACTGGCTCGAGAGGACCGATACGGCTGAGGCGAAGTTCGCCCCTACAGGCAATTAGGGCCAATAGCTCACCGTTGTGGCTGATGAACTCGATCAACACCGACTCACCGAGAGCCTCAAGAAGTGCCTCCGAGCTGAATTCGGAGCGCGATCCATCCGCACCTGCGTCAGGCTCCGCCCATGTCGACCTGATCCCGAACCGCCATCTCTCAGCCCACTCGAGTACCCCGGCGGGGTCACCTTCGGACAGGGCGATGCCGAGACCCGTCTCGGCCAACGCGGCGACGGGTGAGCCGTGACCCGCCTGGCCCGTGGAGACTCGCAGGTCGGATGCGTGAGCCGACGCCGCTTCGAGGCCGCGCAGCAACGCTTCGAGACTCTTCCTTGGATACCCGCGCGCGAGGTGTCCCAGCGCCTCGGCGTGGAATCGGAGCACCTGTTCGGCCGAAGAGCCTCCAGCGGCGGGTCCGCCGGCGTCCGCCGCACTGGGGTCGGGTCCTCCGGCGACCGCTCCGACGGCGGGACCGAGCGCGGCGAGAGCGTGCTCGTGCCGCCCTAGCGCCAGGGCGCAGCGAGCTGCACTGACCCTGGCGTCTAGCGCGCCGAGAGACCAACCCGCTCCCTCGAGCGCCTCCGCAGATACGCGGGCGGATTCGTACACGGCGAGTGGGTCGTCGATTGCAAGCCGCCGAGCGCGCTCTTTCACATCGCGGGCGAGAACCACCCAGGCGGCCCGGCCCTGCCGCTCGAATGCCACCGCCGCTTGCATCGCAGCGTCCGTGGCGGCCGGCAGGTCGAAGTCGGCCATGCATGCCTCGGCGAGCCACAGTCTCGCCTCCGCTGCATCGGAAGTGAGGCCTGCGGTCTCGAGAGCGTGGGCGGCTTCGGCCGCCGCCTTTCGAGCCTCCGGGATCAGTCGTGCCATTGTCAGGAGCTCGCAGCGATCGACCATCAACTGATGGGTCGGAAGGCCCAATCGGACATACGCCTCGAGCGCCTGGTCGAAGCGCCGAAGCGCAAGAGGCACGTCGCCCAGGCGAGTCGCTACGAAGCCGAGATTGTGGAGCACCTGAGCGACGAGCAGCTCTGCGCCGGCGCGCTGGTGCAGCTCGAGGGCACGGGCGAAGTCGGCGAGCGCCGCTTCGAAGTCACTGCGGTACACGTGAGCGAGCGCTCGGTTGGAGAGAACCCGCGCCTCCATGGTGTCGCCGGTCCCCGCAGAACACCGGGACAGTGCCCCCAAGGCACGATCACTGTCAGCGAGGCCCTCGTCGTAGCGGCCCAGCCGGAAGCAAAGAAGTGCCCGTTGCCCGTACAACGCGACGGCGGCCTCGGGAGCGCCGTCCTCGCAGAGAGCTCCGACCGCGGTCTCGAGCTCGGCCAAGGCAAGGTCCGGCTGCTCGGCGTGAAACCACAGGAGAGCTGATGTCGCGACGAGCTCGGCGCGCTGCCTCGCCAGGCCGGGTGCCGTGGCGAGGGCCAGCCCGGCGCTGACTTGCAGGCGCGCTTTCCTGACTTCGCCCAGTTGCAAGCAGGCGAGGGCGGCAGCATGAAAGGCGACGCAGCGCGCTCTGTCGCCGCTCGCATCGCGATGCGCGATGGTGAGGGCGAGCCGGCGCGACCGATGAGGATCGGACTCCGCCAGCCGGACAGCCAGCTCGGCGACCTCGAGCGGCTCGAGCGGCTCAGGGTCGGCGCTCAGATCCGGATCCAGCTCGTTGCCACGGGGGCGGGTCGCTCGGGATGCCTCACATCTTGGCCTTGCGGACTACAGCGCAAGCTAAGCGGGCCGGGCGGCACGGAGGCCACGTGGAAGGTACCGAAAGGATCGGTTTGAGACCTCAGGGTCCCGCTCTCGAGCCGGACTTCGAGGACCGCCGGCTGGGGTGGGAGGACCTGGCAGAAGAGCGTCCGTGGGCGCCCAAGCGTCACCTCGACCTCGAGTACCAACTCAGGCGCCTGGAAGGTCAGCCGGCGAGTCGAAGAGGAAAGAGAGCGGACGTTCTCGAGCGCTTGAGGGTCGTGGTCGGAGTCGTAGGCGAGCGCTGCCAGCTCGTCGTCGATCGATCGGAAAGCAGGCGCGACTCGCGCGTTGAGAGCGAGAGCCGCTTCCTCCACCTCACGGGGCGGGCGATCAGTCCGGTGGGCGAGCTCGGCAAGCCGACGAAACGTCGCCTCGCGCGTCAACACCTCGATCGAGATGATCGAGGCGTTCTGCTCCTCCGGCGGCGCCGTCATGAGACCTCCCTCTCGGTGGGCGCCGACAGCGAGAACAGGTTCGCCCGGAGGCGGTCGAGGCACCGCGCGCGAGTTGGGCCGATGCTGCCGATCGGCATGCCGAGGGCGACGCTCAACTCCGAGTAACTCGGAGGAGGGTCGGCCGTTAGCGCGCGAAGGAGTGCCTGGCATGAGGGTGTGAGCTCGCCGAACGCCTGCCAAAGCATCTTGTCGCGCTCCTGGTCGGCCCTCGTTGACGACTCGTCGGCCGGCGGCACTGCAAGAGCCGAGAAGGCACGCTCGCCAAACCGCTCCGTCAGCAGTGCCGGGACCTGGCGGCGGCGCTCGCGAGCGACCTTCAGCGACTCGCGGCGCGCAGTGGTCGCAAGCCAGGCTCCCACCCGAGCCGGCTCGGTCAGTCGAGGAAGCTGCTCGTGGAGCCGGAGCCACGTCGTCTGTGTCACGTCAGCCGCGTCGCAATGATCGAGAGAGTGGCCGCGCGCGATGGCCCACACGAGATCTAGGTAGCGCGCGACGAGCGCGCGCCACGCTGCATCGTCTCCCCGCTGCGCCGCCGCGACGAGTTCCGCAACTTCACCTTCCGCCACGCGCCGAGTGTACGCGAGGTGGTGGCGGGTAGGGCAAGGGGCAACTTGTATCTGGGCAGCCCGATCGCGCTCTGTTCTCACGAGGCCGGCGGCGGTCCGGCCCACGACTGGAGGACATCCACGATGAGAGCAACCCGGAATGTCATCGCGACAGCTGCGGTCATCGGAGGCTTGGCGGCTGCCTGGTTCGCCGGCTCTGCGCCGATCTGGCAGGGCTTCAACATCCACCCCTAGCGCCGCGACGTACACAAAGCCGCACGGCGGGCGGCGACCGCGGGATGCTCGCGACGAGTGGTACCCGGCCGCTGCCCGCATCGGGGCTCCTCATCAGTGATCCTCTTTCCTGCCTCCATCTTCGCGGGCGTTCTCGTCGGCTACGCCAACGGCGGTCGCCTACGTCTGCTCGCTCAGGTTCGCCTACGGGCTGGCTGGGTCGTAGGCACGGCTGTCGCGATCCAGATTGCTCTTGGCGCCCTCTCGAGGCACCAACTGCTTGGCGCGCCCTTCCGCGTACCGCTCGTACTGGTATCGGATCTCCTTGTCGGTGCGTGGGTCGCCCGCAATCTCGCGACCCGTTCCCGCAGCGAACAGGCTGCTCTTTGCACCATTGGAATCGGATGGCTCGCCAACCTCGTGCCGATCGCCGTCTACGGCGCAATGCCGGTGTCCGCGCTCGCACTGCGGCAGGCCGGGCTGTCCGGCCTCGACGTCGCTCGTGGCCATCTCGGCAAGCACATGCTGGCCACCCACTCGGCGTCAGTCGCGGCACCATGGCCCGCGCTCGACGACTGGATCCCGCTCCACGTGCTCGCCATCGTCGTGAGCCCGGGCGACCTCGTCATGGCACTCGGCCTCGCCGCGACGGTGGCAGCGATGATGTCCCCGCGATGGCTCCGAGCGACCGCACACCCCCTCCCAGCTGCTCAAGTCGGTGCCGTCGCAGGCCGATAAGTAGTGGGTGCTCGCGTGCGGCGCAGCACGCAGCCGCGTTGGCGCGGGCTTGCAGGAAGACGCGTCGCTGGGGAATGGGGTATCGACAGAGATGGCTGGCCGGCTGATGAGACGGAGGCTGATGGCAGCCGCGGCATGGCTGCCGATCGCGTCCGGGCTCGTTCTCGCGGTCGGGGCCGCCCCAGCAGGATCGGCCACGCAGGGCCCTCTCACAACTTTGCCTGTGGGCGGCACCCCGGTCGGCGTTGCGGTTGATCAGAGCACCGCTATGACGTGGGTCGCCGATTCGGATGGCACGGTCGTCGGCGTGAAGGAGACCACCGGTCTTCCAGTCGCCTCGTACGCCCCGGTCTCGAGCGCGTCGGCCCTGGCCGTGGACTCTTCGGCTGGATACGTGGTAGTGGCGGACGCCTCAGCAGGCACGCTCACGGTGATGAACGAGTCGACGGGAGCGGTGGTGTCCACTGCCACCGTCGGTACCGATCCGGTCGCAGTGACCGTCGACACGACAACCGGTGTCGCCTATGTGGCGAACTACTCGAGCGGCACCGTCTCAGAAGTGAACGAGTCGACCGGCACCGTGACCGGAACCGTCACGGTGCAGTCGCATCCCGATGCGCTCGCGATCGATGACTCGACAAGCGAGCTGGCAGTCGCGAACGAAGGCAGCGGAACGGTCTCCCTCGTAACAGGCGCGAGCGTCGTAGGAACCGTCGACGTCGGGACAGGGCCGGACGCCGTGGCGTTCGACCCGACGAAGGCCAGCTACGCGGTGGCGAACGGCTCGAGCGGAACGGTCTCAATCGTGAGCGAGGCGAGCTCCGTGGTCACCAGCACGGTGACGGTCGAGGGCGATCCGGCCGCCGCGACGGTGGATAGCAGTACCGGTCAATTCGTCGTCGCGAACAAGGGATCCTCGTCTGCCTCGCTGATCTCAGCTTCCATTGACACGGTCGATTCGACGGTTGCTGTAGGAGCTGACCCGGTCGGTCTCGCCGTCGATGCCAAACGAGGGCTGGTCCAAGTCGTGAACGGCACGAGCGGCCTGCTAACTACCCTCAACGAGCTCCATTCCATCCCCTCCTATCTCGACACCGACACGCTCCCGAGCGCAGTCGGGGTCAACGCTTCCTCCGGGCAGATAGCCGTTGTGATCGGAACGACCAACCAGCTGCTCCTCTATGCCGGCCTCACAGCCAAGACCGGCACCGTTGCCACCGTCGGCACGGCACCCGACGCCGTCGCACTGGACACGACCACTGGTGACTGGTTTGTCGCCGACAGCGGCTCATCCTCTGTCTCGGTCGTGAGCGCGACCGGTGGTGTGGTTGCCACAGTCACGGTCGGGTCCGATCCGGACGCCATCGCGGTCGACTCGACCACGGGCGAAGCCTTCGTCACTTGCAGCACGTCCCACGAATTCGTCGAGATCAACACCGCCACCGACGCGACCACGACAGTGAAGCTCGGGACCGCCACGCCCACCGGCGTTGCCGTCGACGGCCCTGCCACGACAGTCTTCGTCGCCGAGAGTCTCGGCAAGGTTTTCGCCTTTGCGGAAGGAGCGACGAAATCGGAGTGGTCGGCCACGGTCACGAGCCCGGTCGGCTTGGCATTCGACAGCACGACTGACGAGGTCATAGCGACCGACTCCGCCGGCCTGGCGCTGAGCGAGGTCTCGACGACCAGCCATGACGTCACGACGGTCACCACCCCGGCCGCGTCGTCCGAGTTGACCGTCGATCCCTCCTCGGGGACCGCTTGGATCGCGTCGCAGTCCGCTGGAGAGCTGATCGAGGTGGACCTTGCGTCCGGCGCCGCCTTGGCAGCCTTGCCGGCGCCGAGCATCGGCGGCATTGCGTTCGACAACGCCAGCTTCCAGGTCTACGCCTCGGTTAGTCGTACCGGCGGTGGCGCAATCGTCCGTACCGGGGGCCCGGCGGTGCCAGGTGCGTCGACCTCGATCTTGTCGACCCCGTCGGACGGAGCCGTCAGCGTGTCTTGGGTTGCCCCCTCTGCCAGCGACGACGTTGTCACGAGCTACGAGCTCGCGGTGTACGAGGTCGGATCGGAGTTGGCGACAAAGGTCACCTCGACCGCCACGACCAGCACGAGCTTCTCGCGCCTCACCAACGGTCAGGCCTACGTCGTCTGGATCGTGGCACTGTCAGCCGCGGGAACGGGCCAGGCAGCCTTCAGCTCTGACGTCATACCTGCGAATGTGCCGGCCGCACCCACCAAGCCGACCGCAACCGCCGGCAATGGCGACGCGGCGGTCTCCTGGATCGCCCCGTCGAGCGATGGCGGCAGCGCCATCGACTCGTACACCGTGACGCCTTATCTCGGTGGAACGGCGCAAGGCTCGCTCGCTGTCGTGGTGAAGGGCACTCCACCTGCTACTGAGACAACCGTGCCGAGACTCACCAACGGGAGCGCCTACACATTCGAAGTCGTGGCAACGAATTCCATCGGTGCATCGCCCGAGTCGAAAGGGACCGCAGCCGTCACACCGATCGGGCCGCCGACCGCGCCCACGGGAGTGTCGGCCACCCGTTCGGACGGGAGCGCGACTGTCGCCTGGCGCGCTCCGAGCTCTGACGGGGGCAAGCCGGTCACCTCCTACAAGGTCACGCCGTTCTTGAAGCGCGTCGCCGTCACGAGATTGGCGGTGACCATCAGCGGCTCTCCGCCGGAGACGAGCGCCACCGTCCCTGGTCTTGCGAACGGATCGTCATACCAGTTCGGGGTCATCGCCGGGAATTCTGTTGGCTCGTCGTCCTCCTCGTCGCTGAGCACCGCCGTGGTCCCGGCCGGAGCCCCGCTCGCTCCGCAGCACGTAAACGCGACGGCGAGCAACAGTTCGGCAACGGTCTCGTGGACGGCGCCTTCCGACAATGGAGCCGCCATTACCGCGTACGTCGTCACTCCGGTCAAGGCGGGAGTCACCGAGTCATCGCTCGCCGTCACCGTCTCCGGAGCTCGACCGGCGACCACGGCGACGGTTCGAGGGCTTAGTGACGGTGTCCCCTACAGCTTCTCCGTCACCGCCCGAAACTCCATCGGGACGAGCAACCGTGCCGCTTCGCGTCAAGTGACGCCTGTCCACGGCATCTGGGTGGCTTCGTCAACCGGCAAGGTCGTCGGCGTTGGCGTACGTAGCCTCGGTTCGGGACCGAGGCTCGGGGCTCACGCTCACTACGTCGCGCTGCTCGCCGAGCCGACGGGGCTTGGCTACCTGCTGATCGGATCGAACGGCTCGGTCCACGCCTTCGGCGATGCGAAGTCCTACGGGTCTGCGCCGGAAGCCACGGTGGTCGGGGCGTCTCTCACCGCCGGCGGACGTGGGTACCTGCTTCTCCTCGCGGGCGGAGGCATCAAGTCCTTCGGCGACGCTAAGTCCTACGGCGCCACCCACCATCAGTCCGTCGTTGGCGTTGCCGCCACCCCGAACTCCAAGGGTTACATGATGTTCCTGAGCGATGGCGGCGTGAAAGCGTTCGGGGACGCCAGATCTCTCGGCTCGGTGCACGGCCAGACCGTGACCGCCGGCGCGATCGACAGTTCGGGTAACGGGTACTACCTCCTCACCGCGAACGGCGAGGTGCACCACTTCGGCAAGGCGACATACTTCGGGTCGACGAAGGCGCTCGGTTACTCGCTCGTGCCGGCAGCCATCGACGTCATCCCGGGTGCCAGTGGATACTTGGAGCTCGCGACGAACGGGACCTTCTTCGCCTTCGGCCCGGGCAGCACGGCGTACGCCCAGGCGAAGAGATCGGTGGTGAGCGGGACCGCCATCGGGATCGGGCTCGAACCCTGATCACAGCCGGCCCGCGTTGACCACCCTCTCCAGGAAACGCCTCGTCCGCTCATCCTTGGCCGCCCCGAACACTTGCGCAGGCGGGCCGTCCTCGACGATCACGCCTGCCTCGAGGTAGCACACCCGGGTCGCGATCTCCTTCGCGAACGTCATCTCGTGCGTGGCGATGATCATCGTCATGCCGCCATGGGCGAGCTCGCGGATGACGTCGAGCACCTCCGCCACGAGTACAGGGTCGAGCGCGCTCGTCACCTCGTCCAACAGCATGAGCCGGGGGTGCATCGCAAGGGCACGGATGATCGCCACGCGCTGCTGCTGACCGCCCGAGAGGCGATCGGGGTACTCGTCAGCCTTCTCGGCGAGGCCGAAGCGCTCGAGCAGGGAGTGTGCCTCCGTCTCGGATTCGTCCCGCGAGGCGCCGAGCGCCTTCAGGGGCGCAAGGGTGATGTTCTTCATGACCGTCATGTGCGGGAAGAGGTTGAACGACTGGAAGACCATCCCCATCTGGCGGCGCACGAGGTCGTCGTCGATATCTCGCGTGGTGATGTCCTGCCCGAAGAACACGATCTGACCCGAGTCGATTGGCTCGAGCAGGTCGATACACCGCAACAGGGTTGACTTGCCCGATCCGGAAGCACCGATCAAGCAGATGACCTGATGTGGATCGACCTGGAGCTCGATGCCACGCAGGACCTGGTTCGGACCGAAAGACTTGTTGAGGCCGACGACCCGCAGAGCCGTGCCGGTCGAGGCGCTGCCGGCGGGGCCAGGGCCAGCCGTCGCGCTCATGGCATCTGGCCCGCGAGCCGCCTCGAGCGGTCGCGGGCAATGAGTCGGTCCGTGAACCGGCAGAGCGGGATGGTGAGGGCGAGGAAGAGGATCGCCGCGAGCGTGAAGGCAGACTCGTTGAACGCATAGGCCGAGTAGATCTCAGCGGCTCGATTGGCCTCGATGACCGAACCGAGCACTGCCACGAGTGCCGTGTCCTTCTGCAAGCTGATGAAATCGTTAAGCAACGGCGGGATGACCGTGCGCACCGCCTGGGGCAGGATCACATATCGCAGCGCCGTGCGCGGCCGTAGCCCGAGCGAGCGCGCCGACGCGATCTGGCTGAGGGGCACGGAGTTGATCCCAGCGCGGTAGACCTCGGACACATACGCGCTGTACGCGAGCACGAGGCAGAACACGCCGTAGACGAACGCGGACTGGTTCGAGACGTACTTGAGCCCGAGGGTCGGGATCCCGAAGCCCACGGCGTAGATGACCATGAACAGTGGGACTCCCCGGAAGAAGTCCACGTACATGGTGCTGAGGATCCGGAACGGGAACAGTACCGGTGAACGCGAGAGGCGGATGAGAGCGATCCCGAGGGCCACGACGAGGATGAGGACCTCGGCGATCAGGAACATCTCGATGTTGACGAGAATCCCTTCGCCCACCGAGTAGAACCCGAGGCGAGGGTTCCCGAGGAACGACTCCCACATGTCGTGAATGTCGAAGTAAGCGTGCCTGAACTGTGCGCTTCCCGGCGCCAAGAGGAAGAGAACGACGAGAGCACCGATCACCACGATCGTGCTGATGGTCGATCCCACCACTTGGCTTCGCTGTGTCTGGAACAGGCGCGAGCGGCGACCGCGAACCAGATTGAGCTCGTCCTGACCAGACGCTCCGAAGCCCCCTGCGCCGATCGGCATCCCGGGCACCATCTCCGGGTATGAAGGCGGCCCGGTCATCTGTCACCACGCTTCCTCGAGCCGCCGGGCGGCCAGCCCGGATCGGCTCTCAGGGCTTGATGCTTGGAACCTTGTTGTACAGCCGCAGATAGTGCTTCTGCAGCTGTCCCAGCGTTCCCGACTTCGTCAGCGAGTTGATGGCGCCATCGACACATTCGGCAAGCTTGTCACCCTTCGCGAAGAGCAGGCCGTAGTGCTCATCGGAGCTCGGGAACTGGCCGATGAGGACTCCGTGAGGGATCTCTGAGCTCGCCATGTACTGAGCGGTCGGCGTATCGGTCACGAACGCCTGAATGGAGTGGGCCTCGAGGGCGGACTGCACTTCGTTCAGCGTGTCGAAGACGGACGGGCGTGTATTCGGTTGGATGTCGTCGTTGATGAATTGAAGGCTGGTCGTGCCGATCTGGTCGCCGTAGATGTAGGTCTTCAATTCTGCTGCCGTGTGTCGCTTGACCATCGCGCTACTGGACAACGCCACGAGTCCCTGCGTCACGTCGTAGTAGCTCACGCTGAACGTGACCTCTTGTGCACGGGCGGCGGTGACCGAGATCTCGTTGATGTCGAAGTCGAAATGCTTCGGTCCGGGTTGGTACGAGGCGCTGAAGGGCTCGACGACCCATTTGACCTGTGGACGGCTGAACCCGAGCTTGGCCGCGATTGCGTAGGCGACCGCGCTCTCGTACCCCCGGCCATCGGACGGATTGTTCCGGTAGAACCACGGCCAATACGCGGGGGAGTCCGTCGCAACCGTCAACTGACCCCGCTGATAGAGGTAGCTCTGCAGGTTGGCGTTGGAGCACGGCGCCGAGTTCGTCGCAGCAGAAGTGGGGGTAGCGGCGTTGCTGCCGCATCCCGCCGTCAGCAGACCGGCAACGACGAGTGCAGCGGCGGTACCTGCATAGCTCAGCTTCATCGCTCCAACCCTACTGAGAACGACGGTGCCTCACTAGCCCTCACACGCCCAGGCTCGACTTGGCCGCACGTTCGAACAACCTATACGGCAGGAGACGCTTGGCGAGGAGCCCCGCTCTCTCGTCGAGCTTCCCCACGCTCACCCGCCGCGGAGGGCGACGCTGGTCGAGGACGCGCTGGATGGTCGCCGCGACGCTTGCGGCGGGCGCGCCCGCTGCCTCGTCTCGTTCCATCAGCCCTACCGCCTTGGCGACTGCGGCGGCGTACGGGTCGTCGCTCCCGGGCTCGCTGTCGGGGATCACGTCGCGCCTGCTCTTGGTGAAGTCGGTCCTTATGTTGCCCGGCTGCACCAGCGTCACCTCGATACCGAAGGGAGCCACCTCGTACGCGAGCGCCTCGCCATATCCCTCCATCGCGAACTTGCTCGCGCTGTAGAAGGCTTGGAACGGGATGCCAATCACGCCGCCGATCGAGCTCACGAGCACGATCCGGCCTGCGTGCTGCCGGCGCATCGGAACCAGAGCGGCTTGGACGACTCGCACCGCGCCAAAGAAGTTCGTCTCCAGCTGCGCCTTCGCGTCGACCATCGGCGTCTGTTCGACGGCACCTGCGAGTCCCCAACCGGCGCATGCAATCACAGCGTCGAGGCGGTGATGATCGGAAACGACCTGCGCGACGCCACTTTGCACCGACTCGTCGTCATCGACGTCCATGACGAGCCCTCGCCAGTTCGAGCTGGATGAGCCTGTGCCTCGTCGGCTAGCCCCGATCACCTCCCAACCTGCTGCGGCCAACCGGTCAGCGGTCGCGAGCCCGATGCCCGCTGAGGCACCTGTGATTAGTACGACTTTCCCCATGACGATCCTCGTTACCTCGTCGACTCTCGTCGAATGCCAGCCAAAGACTCCCGCCAGCTTGGCACTTCCGATTGAGGTGACTGAGGCGTAAGGTTGTGTGAGCTAGTGAAATTGAGGAGACGAGCCCATGCGTATAGCGAACCTCTTGGCCTCGAAAGGGAGCGTCGTGGCCACGATCCGCCCGGACGCGGCAATCGGCGATGCCGTGGCCTCGCTAGCCGAGCACGGTATCGGTGCGCTCGTGGTCTCGCGCGACGGCGAGCACATCGACGGGATCCTCTCCGAACGAGACGTCGTGCGGGGCCTGCACGACCAGGAATCGGGCTTTCTCACCCAGCCTGTCTCCTCGATCATGTCGTCCACGGTCTACACGTGCTCTCCGAGCGACGACACCGACTCGCTGATGGCGACGATGACCGACCGGAGGGTCCGCCACGTCCCAGTCGTCGAGGACGGGGTGCTCGCGGGCATCGTCAGTATCGGTGACATCGTGAAGACGCGTATCGGCGAGCTCGAGAAGGACCGCAAGGAGCTCGTCGACTACATCAACGCTCGGTAGCCGCCTCGGTCACGACAGGATTTGTCAGTCGTCGCGATGAACAGTCGACGGCGAGAAAGCGGGTAGGCAAACTGACACATAGCGAGCGCCGCCCTCCCCCGGGGTGGAGTACCGCACCCACTCCCCGGCGCGAGAGATGAGCGCCTGACCTTGAGAGGCCGAGATCGCGCCCTCCCGTGTCTCGGCCACGAGGTCTCCCGCCAGCACGAGCGAGTACTCGTCGAACTCCGGCGTCTGCCCGGGTTCGGACCAGCCTTTCGGGCTGTCCATCACAGCCACGGAGACATCTGCGTTCCCGGTCGCTATGTGCCCGATGAACTCAGAGATCGTCTTCGGGGGTACGCCTGCTGCTTCAATTCTCGTGGGGGCAGGGATCAACGTG
>JBKQLZ010000207.1:0-5465 GCA_052146895.1 Acidimicrobiales bacterium | reverse complement strand
ACCCCGGGCACCTTGTGGACCGGAAGCGTTCCACGAGATGAGCGTCTCGCCACTTGCGCACTTCGCCCCTTTCGGGTCATACGAGAGCGCGTTCGTTTTCGTGGAGTAACACGCGAAGATCTTCGTGGAGCTTGCGGCGCCGGCTAGAGCAGCCGACCCGAGAGCTGCTCCAAGCGTCCCGGCCGCAGCGAGGCTGGTGGCGGCCACAAGCTGGGCCCCCGAGCGCGCCTTGCCCGTTCGTCTGCGGTTCTTCATCTGACTAGCCCGTCCCTCCCGCGATCTCGTGATCGTCCCTGTCGAGCGACATGCACACCCTCCGCTCGAATCCGGTCGTTCATCGGCTAAGGCGTGACGTCCTGTGCCATCCGATGGCACAGCTGCTGGACTCCGTTACCGGCCGTCATAGCCCACGCAAGAGACGCAGAGAGAGGGGTGGCCGTATCAAGTGGGCCGCCCGGGGTCTGGAACCCGGCACGGGACGCGTCCGGACAACGAGCGGCGTTGGGCGGCGTGCGATCCTCGTCACCGCCGAGAGATCGAGGTCGCCTTGTCAGCCGGTGGGTTTCCGCCGGGCTGACCGACCACCTCAAACTGCGCATTCTCCTCTTTTGGGACTTGCGCAGTGTCTCCTCGGCTGTACGAGACAAGAAGATACGCCCAGCTAGCGGATCCCCCCGAACTGCGGGCGATAGGCGTCGGGCGCTTTGTTCAGCGTCACCTGTTGGGTGGATTGTCGAGTTGGCCCGAGATCTACACAGCCAGGCGATCCGCTGACCAGGGGCCGAAATGGAGCCTGGGAGGAGAATCGAACTCCTGACCTACGCATTACGAGTGCGTTGCTCTGCCGACTGAGCTACCCAGGCGCTGGCTTGGCCGTCCCCGCCGTCGACTGGCGACAAAGACGCCGGGATGGCCCGCTGAATCGTAGGCGACGCGCGGACGTGGCTGAGACAGAGGCAGGTCACCTGGTCCGCAACTAACTTCGACCGCATGGATCCCGCGATGGGGAGCGTGTTCGATGGCCTCGAGCAGACGTGGACCTCTCTCCGCTCGGTGCTGGCGGACCTGACCACCCGCGAATGGCACCTACCGACGGGATGCCCAGGGTGGGACGTCCAGGACAACGTCGCCCACATCTGCAGCATCGAACACTGGGCGAACGATGACCCGCTTCCCGTCCACACGCTCCCACCGCACCTCCCTCACGTCCGAAGCGAGACGGACCGCTTCATGGAGCTCCCGGTCGATTATCGCCGCAGTTGGACGCCAGAGGCGGTCTTCAACGAGTTCTGCGAACTCTTCCCGCAGCGCCTCGCGACGCTCCGGGCAGACGACACACCTATCGATGAGATGCGGCTTGCTCCGTTCGGGGTCGAGATGCCGTACAAGGTGCTCATGGAGATCCGGGTGTTCGACGCGTTTGCGCACGAGCAGGACATCCGTCGCGCGACCCGGCGCAACGGCAATCTCACGGGAGCTGCGGCTGCGATTGCGCGAAGACAGATGGTGGCCATCTGGTCGATGATCTCGCGACAGCTTCCCGAGCTGGGTGGCGCAAGAGTGGTTCTCGAGATCGACGGCGAGTCGCACACGCTCACCGCCATCCCATCGGCCGTCAACGCCGAGGACGACCCCTCGCCCACTAGCCCGACCGCAACCACCGAGCTGCTCATTCGCACGACGTTCGAGAAAGCCGTCGCCCTCGCGTGCGGCCGCTCGGACGCGGATCCAGCGAAAGTGGAGGTTATCGGCGATCGCGCGTTGTACGAGGCTCTCGCGGACCGCCTCGGCTTCACGCCCTGACAACGCGCCCGCGGCAGCCCCGCTGGCTCCGCTAAAGAGCCCCCAGAGCCGACTCGAAGTCGGCGAGGAGATCGGGAGCGTTCTCGATACCGGGACTGACCCGGATCAGGCCGTCGCCCAACCCGCTCGCGCGGCGCTCCTGCGCAGGAATCTGCCGGTGAGTCGTCGACGCCGGGTGGCACACCAACGTGTGTGTGCCACCGAGCGAGGCACCGATCCAGGCGAGGTCGAGGGCCTCGCACCAACGAGCGGCCGGCTCTACTCCCCCCTCGATCTCGAACGAGAACATGCTCCCGAACAGCCCGTGGCGCAGGAGTTTCGCCGCCCGCTCGTGGTGTGGGTGATCCTCGAGGCCCGGGTAGTGAACAGCGCTGACCTCGGGCCGGCGAGCGAGCATCTCCGCCAGCGCGACCGCGTTCGCGCACATGCGTTCCATGCGGAGCTCGAGTGTCTCCACGCCCCGCAGGCACAACCATGCCTCGAACGGCGGCATCGCACCTCCGGTGTCGAGGGCCACCTTCCTCACCGCCTCGCGAGCCGAAGCGGTGCAACATACGGCGCCCGCGACCAAGTCGGAGTGCCCCGCGATCATCTTCGTAACGGAGTGGATCACGTACTCAAAGCCATGCTCGACCGGATTGCACAGGTACGGCGAAGCAAAGGTGTTGTCGACGACCGCCGGCACGCCGGCGTCGCGGCACGCCGCCCCGAGCAACGCAAGGTCGGCCACAGTGCAAAGAGGGTTCGCGATCGTCTCGCAATAGAAGAGCGCCGCTCCGGGCAGCGCCCGACGGACCGCATCGCCGTCGTGCGGGTCAACTTCCTCAACAACGATGCCGTAGCGCGGGAGCACCGACTTGAAGAGCGAGTACGTGCCGCCGTACAGCTCGCGACTTGCGACTATGCGGTCACCGGACTTCGCGAGCGAGACGCAGACAGCGTGGATCGCCGACATGCCGGACGAGAACGCGAATGCCGCCTCGGTGCCTTCGAGCGAGGAGAGCACCGACTCGAACGCATCGACAGTGGGGTTGCCATAACCACGCCCGTAGGCGTATCCGGCCCGCGTACCGTTCAAGACGTCGGCGAACTCGTCTCCCGCGGAGAAACGCCACGTCGACGTCTGGTAAATCGGCACACTCGCAGGCGCTTGGCGGACGGAGGCGGACCCCTCTCCGGTCGCGTTCACCGCCCTCGTCGTGAACCCGTCCCCGCTCACGACTCGAGCACCTGTTCCCGCAACTCCCGCTTCAGCATCTTGCCTGCGGGATTCCGCGGGAGCTCCCCGTCGATGAACCACACGCGGCTCGGAACCTTGAACGAAGCGATCCGCTGTGCGACATGGGCGCGCAACTCGTCGGCTGTCAGCTCCGCGCCCGGCTTCAGCACCACGACCGCTCCCACCTCCTCGCCGAGGACCTCGTGCGGTACCCCGATGACCGCTACGTCCGACACAGCCGGGTGCTCGAAAATGGCAGCCTCCACCTCGGCCGAGTAAACGTTCTCGCCGCCTCGGATGACCATGTCCTTCGCCCTGTCGACGATGTAGATGAAGCCCTCGTCGTCGAGCTTCGCGACATCGCCGCTGTGCAGCCAGCCATCGGTGAACGTCGCCGCCGTCGCCTCGGGTTTGTTCCAGTAGCCGCGGACGACGTTCGGCCCTTTGATCCAGAGCTCGCCTGTCTCGCCCACCGGTACGTCCTCCCCGTGCACTCCGACGACGCGCACGTCGCACACGGGAACCGGAAGGCCGACCGAGTCCGGCTTGCGAACGTAGTCCTCGCCGGCGTTCATGCTCGTGACCGACGAGGTCTCGGTCAGCCCGTACCCGTTCGAGGCGCTACCCGAGGGGAAGTGCCGGCGGATCTTGCGCAGCAGTTCCGGCGGTGCCGGGGCGCCGCCGTAACCGATGGCTCGGACGCTCGAGGTATCGCGTTTCGCGAAGTCCGGGGACTCGATGACCTGCCAGGCCATCGTCGGGACGCCGCCGAAGATCGTGATTCTCTCCCGTTCGATCAGCTCGAGTGCCCGTTCGGGGTTCCAGCGGCGCATCATCACGAGCTTCGCGCCTGCTGCCGTGTTGGCAACGAGGATCGAGTGGCAGCCAGTCGCATGGAAGAGAGGGACTGAGAGCAGGTACGCGTTCTGGGCGGAGCCGGTCGAGAGCCTCGCGGTCTGCTCCTCGCTGGCTGTGAGCTGACCGCGAGCGTTGACAAAGCCGAGGCTCATCAAGTTCGTGCAGATGTTGCGCTGGGTCCCGAGCGCCCCCTTCGGTTTCCCGGTCGTGCCCGAGGTGTAGAAGATCGTGGCGTTGTCGTCAGGACCTATGACTGCATCCGGCAGCGTGACATCGCCGTCACTCTGACGGAAGTCGGAGAGCACGTCCTCGAAAAGATCCGCCTGCGGAGCGAGCTCGGCGCTGAGCGGCGCGGGCTCCGCGAGGCCGCCGGCGTCATCGTTCACCCGCGCGACGACCACGTGCCCGAGGCCATGTTCGCGGAGCTCTGCGAGATGAGGCGCGATCCGTTCGAACCGCTCCCGGTCCACGATGAGCACCTTCGAACCAGAGTCCTCGAGGCCGTACGCGAGCTCCGGACCGGTCCACCACGCGTTGAGCGGCACGATGACCGCTCCGACCGCGGCGGCTCCCCAGAATGCGATCACCCATTCGGGGAAGTTGCGCATGGCGATCGACACTCGGTCACCAGCCGAGACTCCGTACCGCTCCACCAGAGCCTGAGCGAATGCCGCCGCCTCTGCGAAATGCTCTTCGAAGGTGATGCGATCGTCCTCGTACACGAGGAAAGTCTTGTCACCGTAGAGGCGCGACAGTTCTAGGATCGCCCGCAGCGACGGCGGGCAGTTCTTCCAGATCTTCGTCGGGATCCCGTCGACCAACTCTTCGGTAACCTCATACATCTGACCGGGAGCAATGAGCTGCGCGGTGGCCTCTGGCAGGCTGATTGGCACGCAAGCGAGCGTACCCGGTCACCGGTGCCCGGGGCCTGTGCCTACAAAGCCTTTCCCGCCAGGAGCTGGGTCACGAAGTACTCGAGGTTCTTCTGCGTGAGCGCTCCGAGGTAAAGAGCGACGATCTGGCCACGACCGTTGAGAAACGCAGTCGTCGGCAAGTTACCCGTCCCGTACGCCTCCGCCAGCGACGCGTTCCCCACCGCGACAGGGTAAGTCGCCCCCGCCCGGTGGAGCAACGGGAGCGCCTTCAATCCAACGTCATCGGTGTCGACCCCGATGAAGCGAACACGGCCGGTCCGCGCCACGCTCGCGACTGCGCCGAGCTCCTTTTGACACGCCGTGCACCATGAGGCGAAGAAGTTGACAACGACGGGCTGGCCGGTCGCCCCGCCGACAACGATCGAATGTCCGCCGCCGAGCCTCGGCAGGGTCGCCGCTGCGGGAGGGTGCTGATCACCAGGTTCGTACAGGATGAGCTGGCTCTGGCGAGAGCTACCGAGCTTCGTGGCGCTCTCGGAGGCGATTCTCACGGCGAAGAAGACGAACCCGATCAGCACCACCACGACCAGCGTCACGGATAGCAAGAGCAGTCGAGTCGCTCGTCGGTGCGCCACGACTGACCCGACTTTCGTCTCCGAGACCACCTGCTGATGGTAGTCAGCCGTCGCGGAGATGCCCGAACGCGAAGA
>JBKQLZ010000206.1:0-4181 GCA_052146895.1 Acidimicrobiales bacterium | reverse complement strand
CGAGCGTCGAACGCGTGTCCTGGCCGTTGATCATCTGCCCGTACCAGGCGCGGTACCACGCGTGCGACGTGTCGGCAGAAGGCTGCTGGCTCGCAGGCTCGACGCCCATGTGTCGGTCGGTAGTCGGTCGGCGCGCGAGGTCGAGGAGATAGTCGGGCTCGGCCGCAACACAGTCGGCGCGGTGTCCAATGGCGTGCCATCCACCTCGTATGGTGCGCCCGGCCTTCTTGCCGTCGACGACAGCCTCGCTGATAACGACGGTCCTGTGATTGGATCGCTCGGACGCTTGACCGATCAAAAGGGATATGACCTGCTTGTGCGCGTTCTGCCCGAGTTGCCATCGGCCAGGCTTGTGCTGGTTGGGGACGGACCGCAGCGACCCGTGCTCGAAGGGATCGCGGCCGAGTTGGACGTCGCGGATCGTCTACAGATCACCGGTTGGGTGGACGACGCCCCCAAGAGGCTCGTGGAATTTGACATCTTCGCTCTGCCTTCGCGCTGGGAGGGTATGCCGCTCAGCATCCTGGAGGCGATGCACGCAGGATTGCCGGTCGTGGCTTGCGACGTCGGAAGTGTCGGTGAGGCCGTTAGGAACGGTGACACCGGCTATCTCGTACCGGTTGAGAATCTCGGAGTCCTGCGCGATCGTTTGGGGAAGCTGCTCGCCGACGCCGCTCTACGCGAGAGCATGGGCGAGCGCGCTCGCAAGCTTGCGGGTAAGTGTTTTACCGACACGCTCATGGCGCGCCGCTACGAAGCTATCTATGGCTCGATGGTGGGTTGGTGGCGGCCAGCCGAGGAAGGCTAGGTTCGGGCGGGCAGCCACACGAGCACAAGCTCACGCAGGCGGTTTGTGACAATCCAGCCATCGTCGCGCAGCCGTCGGCTCGTCCACCGGCCGCCGTTTACGTTGAACCGTCGCATCGCCCTGGCGGGATCCGCCAGGTCGCGCTTCAGCGAGCGTGTGCGTCTGCGCAAGATCGCATTGGAGGCGCGGCGAAAGCCCAGGCCCTTCTCACTCGGAAGGTGCCACAACCCGAGCGTTGACGGATCCTGTGGGTTGACTCCGCCGTGGCGCGGTCCAGTGAGGATACGTCGCCCGATGTGGCTCATCTCCTGAAAGCGCACGCGCCCAAGCGCACCGGCGAGCGTCAGCAACTGCTCCTCGGTCCCAAGCGCGTTGCCGAGCGTGTCGATGTCGCGATCGATATCCTCGCAGGCGTCGACCAACACGAGCAGATCCTCGCCGCGCCCGGCAAGTAGCTCGCCCCCTACCCACAGTGGTGGCTGCTGGCGGGAGACGGGCGCACCGCCAAGCTGCTCAAGGGTCGCTCGCGTGCGGCCGGTCCGATCCCAGTCGATGTTGTAGCTCATGTGTATGCAGCCGACGGACCCGGCTTCGGGAAATGCTGCCAGGGCCGTCTTAGGTGCAATCCACACGCAGTCGACGTCAAGGAACCACAATCGTTGCTCGGCAGGTCCGCTAGCCATCGCCTGGATCGCGTCAAGCACATACCGGGAGGCATAGAATCCGCGAGGCGAGCTCGATGGTCGATGGTTATATTCGGCATGTGTGATCGTCACGCCGATCGCCCGCATCCGCTGGAGCAGGCGCACCCCGCGGCGTCCGAGAACGCTCTCATCGGTTAGGTTGGTAACCAGCGTGAGCTTGCAGTCGGCATGGTTGAATCGCAGCGATGCCGCCTGCACCAGTGCGCACTCTATATAGCGCGTGGCCACTCTTCCCACGCCGATGCTGGCGCGACTGGTCGGATAATTCAGGGTCTCGCCCGGGGAGTGCACGTAGAGGTACTGGACTATGTGGTCGTGCGACTCTTCGCTCATGGGCGCCATGCCACAGGATCGCTATTCGGGTGCCGCCAGGAAGTTCCAGATCGGCTCTGGGAAGGTCGCCTCAAAGCGGTCCCGCGAGTACGGACCGCCTCCCTCGAGGTCGAAGATTCGCAGCCGCGCGCCAGCCAGCAAGTCGAAGACTTCGTTGGGATGCGTGCCATATACGTCAGCACCGCCAGTGCCGTGCTCGAACAGCACGAATGGACGGTGACGCTGAAGCGTCTCGACCCCACCCTGCATGACGCTCAACTCAGCGCCCTCGACATCGATCTTGATGAGTCTCGGTACAGGTCCGTCGGCAAGGACGTCGTCCAGTCGTTCGGTGCTCACTTCGATCCGCTGCACATCGCTTGCGTTAGGCGGCAGATCGCTGCGCTCGCGTAGCCCGCTGTATGCCGGCGCGCCAATCACCTGGGCGAATGTGGCCGTTCCGGCGGCGTCCGACAGGGCGGCCCGACGGACGTCAACAGTTGGAAAGCGCTTTACCAGATGCTCATGCAGCTGGGGGATTGGCTCGAATGCGATGTGCCGACCGTTCGGTGCGAGGCGCACGATCGACTCGAGCACGGCTCCCTCGTTGGCACCTACGTCGAGGGCGCTGGAGTCAGGACCTAGGACTGTTGCCAAGATCACATGCAGAGCGTGCTCGTCGCGCAACTCCCTACGCTCCAGGGGGCTGAACGCCGAGCGCGCCTCGCGGACATGCCCGATGACATCCCGGACCTGTTGCTCCTTGCCGAGACGGCCGGCCGCGGAGAGCAATGTGCGCCCAAGCCTGGCGCGGCCTGCTTGAATGCGTAAGCTCATGCGGGCGCCATGCTACAGATGCGCGCAACCCGAGCTTTCGAGTTGCCCTTTGAGCTGCGACGAGGACAGCGCCGCTCGAGGCCGAATTAGGATGGGTGAGACGGGGAATATCTAGCCTATGGGCGTACTGTGTTGCTTTGCCGACCTATCCATACATCTCAGCTCTCAAGCCTGGCCTGGAGACGGACGATGAAGAGTCGATAATGAGTATTCTCGCTGTGATCGATGCGCGTTCCGCAACGCCAGGGCGAGCGGCGTGAGCGCTGCCGATCGCCTAGAGCGTGTGCGGGAGACCGAGGGCCTTGTCAGCACGACAAGCGTAGTGAAGCGCCGTTGGCCGCTCATCGTGGGGATCGTGATCGCCTGTGCGCTGGTTGCGGTCGTGCGCCATGAGAGGGCCGGCAAGTCCTATGCGGCTGTTGCCAGCGTAGCCTTCCAGGCCACGACATTGCCGGAATCGGCATTACAGGTGAGCTCTTCCATGAGCGGCGAACCGCTTCGCGACGCAGCGACAGAAATGCTGATAGCGCACTCTTCGGAAGTCGCGCTGGGGGTGCGCAAGCAGCTGCACACCTCCGCTGAACCAAGCGTACTGCTAAACGAGGTCGCCGTTGAAGTGGCGCCTGACGCCAACGTCCTGCACTTCACGGCAACGACCGGCAATCCGGTTGTCTCGGCACGGCTGGCAAACGCCTTTGCAAGCCAGTACATCGCTTTCAAGGCGACCGCCCAGGACGCCAGCATCGAAGCGGCTCAACATCAACTCCAGACGCAGATCGCCACCCTTCCAGCTGGATCGTCTGCGCGTGTGGCGCTGGAACAGTCCGAGCAGCGTCTTGGAGGCCTCAGAGCAGTCACCGGAGGAGGAGCCAACATCATCAGCCAAGCCATCCCGCCGACCTCGCCAACCGGCACCAGCCTGAAGACCACTGCTGTGATCGGACTGCTGATCGGCTTAGCGGTGGCCTTCGCGGTGGTCTTCCTGCTTGAGTCGCTGGACCGTCGAATCAAGTCGATCGAGGAGTTCGAGGAAGGCTATGGCCTTCCCGCACTTGCGGGGGTTCCTCAGGCGACTTTCGGGGCATCGAGTGCACGGGAGCGCGAGCACACGCTCGAGCCCTATCGGATCTTGCGCAGCGCACTGGACTTTGCCGCGGCAACGCGTCAGCTCGACACACTGCTCGTGACCAGCGCGGTGTCGGGAGAGGGCAAGACGACGGTGGCGGTCGATCTGGCGCATGCGATCGCGCTGACGGGTCGCGACACCGTTCTCGTTGAGCTCGACCTGCGTCGCCCGACCGTAACCTCGCACTTCGGCTTGAGTCCTAGTGAGGGTCTGACCTCGGCGCTTATCCGGGACGTGAGCGTGGGCGAGTTGCTCGTAAGGCCGTTCGATGACCTTCCGAGCCTCATGATCCTTCCGGCTGGGCGCCTGCCACCGAATCCCTCCGAGCTGCTTGGTACATCGAGGGTCGCGAACATACTGAGCGAGCTCGCTGGCAAGGGAGCGCAGGTGATCA
>JBKQLZ010000205.1:0-6610 GCA_052146895.1 Acidimicrobiales bacterium | reverse complement strand
GGAGACCGTACGCGCGCACGTGCCAAAGGACGTGACGGTCGCCGTGACGTCTTCGCCGACGAAGGGACTCGAAGCGACGCTCCTGCTGGCGGAGGCGCTCTCAGGCGCCGGCTACCACGTCGTACCCCACATCGCGGCCCGGCAGATCGTCGACGAGCACCACCTCGACGAGATCATCGCCCGGACGGTGGCAGCCGGGATCGACGACGTGTTCGTCCCCGCGGGAGACGAGGACGAGCCGGCTGGTCGTTTCGAGCGATCGCTGCAGGTGCTCGAGCTCCTTGCCGAGGGCGGACGCCCCTGGCACCGCGTCGGCATCACCGGCTACCCCGAGAGCCATCCGCGCATCGGCGACGACCTGACGATCCAAGCGATGTGGGACAAGCGCCTGTTCGCCGACTACATCGTGAGCAACCTCTGCCTCCACCCGGCCGTGTTGCGAGACTGGATCGTGCGCGTGCGGGCGCGGGGCGTCACCCTTCCGATCTACGTCGGCCTCGCCGGACCGGTCGACCGGACAACACTCCTCTCGATGGCGACGAAGATCGGGGTCGCGGAATCGACCCGTTTCGCCTCGAGCCACTTGAGCTGGCTCGCCCGCATGGCCACGCCCCGCGGCTACCACCCTGACCGCTTGCTCGACCGGGTCGGACGCGCGCTCGCCGACCCGGCGTCGGCCGTCGCAGGAATGCACATCTTCACGTTCAACCAGGTGGGCGAGACCGAAGCGTGGCGCCAGTCGGTCGTCAGCCGAGCCGGTGCCGGCTCAGCCTGAGCTCATGCCCACGAGGACCGTGTGAGCGGCATTCCGCTCGCTCCGCGATCGTCGGGCTTCACGCCGAGAACCTGGTGGATCGCAATTCCACCGTCCTCGAAACCATTGACAGACGCACACATGTACAACCGCCACACCCGCGCTCTCTCCGCACCAACGAGCTCCACGGCTTCGTCGAAGTGCGCTTCCAGATTCGATACCCAGTGCCGGAGAGTGCGGGCGTAGTGCTCCCGCAGCGACTCGACGTCGCGGACCTCGAGACGGACGTCCTCCATCCCGCGAACGACACGAGCGACGTCGATCAACTGGCTGTCGGGAAAGACGTAACGATTCATGAACGTGCGCCCGCGCAGCTTCGAGCTGTTGACGCTCGAGATCGCGTGGTTGAGGAAGCGGCCGCGCGGCGCGAGGAGGCGGTACAGCGTCGAGAAGTACTCCGCCATCTTCAATTCGCCGACATGCTCGAACATCCCGATGGACGAGATCGCGTCGAAGGTCTCGCCCCGGATGTCCCGGTAGTCCTGCACCCTGATCTCGATCCTGTCCGACAGGCCGGCGTCTGCTACCCGCTTGCGCGCAAGATCGGCTTGGGCGGTACTGAGCGTCACTCCGGTCACCTCGGCGTCGTAGCGCGACGCGGCGTGAAGGGCCATCGATCCCCACCCGCACCCAACGTCGAGCAATCTCGAGCCCGGGCGCTCGGCGAGGCCGAGCTTGCGGCACACGAGCTCGTGTTTCGCCGCCTGCGCATCCTCGAGGCTCGACTCGGGTGTCGTAAAGAAGGCACACGAGTAAGTCATCGCCGGGCCGAGCACCAGGCGGTAGAAGTCGTTGCTTATGTCGTAGTGGTGCCGGATCGCTTCGGCGTCGCGCTCCCGAGAGTGAAGCGAGCGCCGTCTCCACTTTCCCGAGAGCCGGACTTCAGCTGCCGGCGGTGGTAGTGGCGCACCGAGCAGGCGGAGGCGACCGGCGGCCGCCAAGAGCGGCAGCACCGTGTCCGACGCCTTCGGGAGGCGATTCGCCATGCCCTCGTGAAGTGCGCGCAGGACTGTGTAGATATCTCCCGCTGAAGAGCCGTCTCCTGCGGCAGGCTCCTCGGTCACGACGTCGAGATCGCCGGTTACGAAGGCGCGGGCAACGCCGAGCTCACCCGGCGACCAGAAGATCCTCTTCAGAGCTTCCGGCGAACGGACGATCGCCCTGCCGACGCTGTCCGGCGGACCTGCAACACTGCCGTCCCAGAATTCGAAGCGCAGCGGCACGCCATCGGAGAACATCCGCCCGAGGAGCGGGCCGAGCAGCGCCGCGACGGAGTCGTCACCGGCCGGCGACTCCTGTCGGGGCGGTGCCGCCGGCGACGTTCTCGGTGAACCCTCGCTGCTACTCTGCGCGCCAGTGCGCGCGATCTCTGCGCTCACGGCCGCAATCGTACCGACAAGACTTTGACAGCGCCGTCAGCTCGCCGAGAGGGCCGCCAGACGTGAACGAGCTGAGCTGCCTAGGCACGGCTGCTCCTCGCCCGCAATGCCTCCAGCAGAGCGGGCAGCACCTCGTTCACGTCACCGATAACGGCGTAGTCAGCCCGCGTCATGATGGGCGCATCACCGTCGGTGTTGACGGCGATCATCGTCTTAGCGCTCTGGCACCCCGCCAGGTGCTGGATCGCACCGCTGATCCCGCATGCCAGATAGAGGTCGGGCGTCACGCGGGTACCGGTCTGACCCACCTGCTCCGAGTGCGGCCGCCACCCGAGACTCGTCACGGCCCGGGAGACCCCGACAGCGCCCCCAAAATAAGCGGCCAGCTGCTCGATCACAGAGAAACCCTCAACTCCCCCAACCCCTCGCCCCCCACTCACGACCACGCGCGCGGTCGCGAGAGAGACCCCGCCGGCCTGTTCCCGCGACTCGGTCGCGACAACCGAGGTGTCGCCCTCGGCGAGCTGCGGCTGAAACTCCTCAAGCTCGAGGCGCACCCCGGAAACCTCAGACACTGCGGCAGGCGGGACGGCATCGGTCGCAAGTGTGAGGAGCGCGCGACCAGCCTCGAGCCAAGCCTCTTCGACGAGACTGCCGCCCCAGCGTTGACGGGTGAGGCGCCATTCGTGGGTGCTGTTCCTAGCCACGAGGAAGCAATTGGCCACCATCTCCTCGCCGGCGATCGCCCCGAGATGCGCCATGACCTCGTTGCCGCGATCTGTTCCGGCCGCGACCACTACGTCCGCCGAGAGCCGGTCCGCCAGCTGACCAACTGCTCGCGCCCACGCAAGCGGTGCGTAGCCGCCGAGCGGCACCACGTAAGCGCTCACCGCGCCCTGCTCGGCGGCTTGCTGCCCGATGGCTTGCCAGCCCGGTGTGGCGACCGGCTCGCCGATCACGCACACCGCGACCTTCCCGCCCGAGTCGCCTCCGGTGCCGTCGGCGGGCGAGGTCGCGACCTCGCGAGCGAACGAGACAGCCCGCAACGATGCGTCGATGAGACCGTCGGCGTCGTGCTCAGCGAGCACCAGGACATTGGTCACACGAGCAGCCCCAGCGACTCCAACACGGCCACCAGCGCCGGCACGGCCTCGGCCCCGCGCCCCAGCAACTCAGCCTGTCGGCGCTCCACCGTCGGGACCCGCAGCGACTCCATCGTCAGCGCCTCACCTCGCCACGCGAGTGCCGACGAATCGATCACCGCCTTCTTCGCACGCATCCGGCCGGGCAGCGACGGATACCGGGGCAGGTTGATCCCTTCCTTCACCGTCACGACGGCGGGCAGCGAGAGCTCGAAGGTCTCCTCGACGCCGCGGTACTCGCGCCGCGCACGCGCACGCGCACGCGGCACGGCTCCAGCCGCACCAGCCAGGTCCAACTTGAGGCCCTTGATCCCCATGACTACTGGCAGCCCGAGCAGGTGCGCGACGCGGACCCCCACTTGAAAGTCCCCGGAATCCGCCGCCTCGTTGCCGAAAAGGAGCAGGTCGAACGGCCCGCGCTCGCGGGCCACCTCTGCAATCGCCTGCGCGGTGGCGATCGGCCCCCACTCACGGCCGGTGCCATCGGTGTCAGTCTCGAGCAGCACGCATTTCGAGGCTCCGAGCGCCACTGCGTCACGGAGCTGCTCGGCCGCCTCGGGTGGGCCGAGCGTCAGTACGGTCACACCGCCCGAACCGCCGTCAGCCCGAACCGTCTCGACGATCCTGACCGCCTCCTCGACGGCGCACTCCTCGTGCGGGCTGACGGTGAAGCCCAGCATGGTCGTGTCGACCTCGCGACCGTCCGGCGTGAGGACGATGCGCCCTCCGACCATCGGCACGCGCTTCACGCAGACGAGGATCTCCATCACGTGCTCGACAACATCAAGCGCGGACCCGCTCGTTCTCTGGGTCGAACAGCGGCCGGGCACCCACGGCTGCCACCGCGACGCCGAAGAGCTCGTTCATGTACTGCACCGCCAGCCTGCCGCCTTCCACCGCCAGCTCAGGCGGTAGGTACGCCAAGAGCAGGTGAGCGCCGAGCGACGGCGCCGAACCGGCACTCGTCACATAAGACGGCCTGCCCTTCGCATCGACGATCCTGTCCCCTCCAGGGGTGACGATCGGCTCCCCGCCGAGCATGTACCGCATCTCGCCGGTCGAGGGCGACCGGTGATCGTCGACCGTCAGCGTGCAGAGCAGCGTGGCTGGATCGCCATCGCGCTGAGCGAGATGGGCCTCCTTGCCGACGAATTCCTGCGCCTTTACCTTCGGGCGGGCCATGCCTGCCTCGACGACGTTGTACTCCGGCGTGAGCTCGTTCCCGTACGAGCGGTACCCCTTCTCCAGCCGACCTGTCGTCCCGTAGACACCTATGCCGACCGGGACGAGACCGTGGGCCTGGCCAGCCTCGTACAGCGCCTTCCAAAGGCGGGCTCCCTGCTCGATCGGC
The DNA here is from genome assembly GCA_052146895.1 of Acidimicrobiales bacterium. Taxonomy (GTDB): domain Bacteria; phylum Actinomycetota; class Acidimicrobiia; order Acidimicrobiales; family Bog-793; genus Palsa-601. Next base: position 1,924 of record JBKQLZ010000205.1, on the reverse strand, counting down.
ACATAGAGCTCCCAGCCCAGCTCACCGACGTAAGAGATGCGAGAGGCGAGCGCGGTGATACCGGAGGTCTCGATGGGGCGGCACGTCGCGAACCCGAAGCCCTCTGCCGAGACGTCGTCATCGGTGACCGAGGCGAGCACGTCACGGGCTCGGGGGCCCCAGAGGCCGATCGTCGTCCACGCGGAGGTGAGGTCAGCAAGCTGGGCCGAGCCGTCTGCGGGGAGGTGATCCTCGATCCACTGCTTGTCGGCCATGCCGTGCGCCCCGCCTGTCACGACGCGGAAGTGGTCGAGCCCGAGGCGCATCACCGTCAGGTCCGCCTTGAAGCCGCCGGCCTCGTCCAGCCACGGCGTGTAGACGACTCGGCCGATCGGTACATCAAGTTGCGCGACGGACAGGAGCTGGAGCACAGCTAGCGCCCCCGGACCGGTCACGTCTATCTCGACGAAGGCGGACAAGTCGACGAGCCCGCAACCATCTCGCATCGCGAGGTGCTCGGCATTGACGAGGGGAGACCACCAGCGGGACTCCCACTCCGCCGTGCGCGGCATGACGCTGTCGCCGTAGCGCTCGAGCAGTCGCGAGTTGGACTCGTACCAGTGGGGGCGCTCCCAACCTGCAGTCTGGTAGAAGAACGCCCCGAGCTCCCGCTCGGCGTCATACATCGGGGGCAGGCGGATCTCGCGCTCGAGCGCCCACTGCTCGGACGGGTGGACGATCCCGTACATCTTGTTGAAGCTCTCGCTCGCACGCGCTCGGACATGCTGGCGCGTCTGCTGGAACGGGTAGAAGCGAGCGATATCCGCCTCATGAACATCGATCTCTGAACGGCCCTCGAGCATCCACTCGGCCAGTGCCCGGGCGATGCCGGGGCCTTCCTTGATCCAGCTGGCCGCGACCGACCAGAGGCCTCGCACCTCGGGCGACTCGCCGAGCACGGGATGACCGTCCGGGGTCATCGAGATGAGACCGTTGATTGCATAACGGATGCCGACGCTCTCGTCGCCGAGCAGATCGGGCATGAGCTCGAGAGCTTCGGCGAGCTGCGGGTCGAAGTCGTCCTGTGTGAAAGGCAGCTCTGTGGGAGAGAGCGAGGCCTCCTCGTTCGAGGGGATCTCGCCCGGACTGACGATTATCGGGCGGTGCGCGTACGAGCCGACCTCGATGTCGCCACCGTGCTGGCGCTCGTACATGTTCGTGTCGACGTCCCTTACGATCGGATAGGCGATCTCGCCGACGGTGTCGGCGAAGAGGGGGACCGGGCCGACGCTGATCATCTGGTGGACGATCGGGGTGAGCGCGATGTGGGCCCCGGCGAGCTCGGCGACACGGGGGCTCCATACGCCACAACAGATCGCGACGATCTCGGTCTCAATGTCGCCGTTCGTCGTCCGGACCCGCTCAACACGTCGAGTCGCCGGGTTCACGTCGATACCGAGCACTTCTGTGTTCGCCCTGACTTCGAGCGCGCCGGTTGACTGGGCACGCTCTCGCATGATGGTGCCGGCACGGAGCGAGTCGACGACGCCGACGGTCGGGAAGTACAGGCCCGCACGGATCACGGTTGGGTCGAGGTACGGCACGAGCCTTGCGACTTCTTGCGGGTCGATGATCTCTGCGGGTATGCCCCATGCCTTCGCGACGGAGACGCGCCGGGCGAACTCGACCTCGCGCTCCGGTAGCCGGGCGACTTCGATCCCGCCCGACTCGGTGAAGACGCCCATCTCCTCGTACTGCGCAGTCGAGTCGGAGGTGAGGTCAGTCATCATCTTCGAGTAGTCGATGGGGAAGATGAAGTTCGAGGCGTGGCCAGTCGACCCGCCGGGGTTCGGCATCGGACCCTTGTCGACAAGGACGAGATCGCGCAGGCCCAAGCGGGCGAGGTGGTAAGCGAGGCCGTTGCCGACGATGCCGGCGCCGATCA
>JBKQLZ010000204.1:0-3081 GCA_052146895.1 Acidimicrobiales bacterium | reverse complement strand
CCTCGATCTGGTACTCTGAGAACGTGCCTGTCAGCCCGTTCACCTACGAGTATCCGGTTGCGCCCGCGGACGTCATCGATCGGGGTGAGGAGTCCGAGCGCCTCCTGGAGCTTGTCACGGCCGGTCGTTTCGTGCGGCTGCTCGCGCCCCGTCGCTACGGGAAGACCAGCCTGCTACGCAAGGTGCTGGCCGAAGCCGACAAGCAGGGGATCCCAACGGTGCTGGTCGACTTCTACGGCGTCGTCAGCGTAGCGGAGGTCGCCCACCGCATCGAGCGCGCCTACGCGGAGCAACTGCACGGCAAGCTGCGCACGCTCGCCGAGCGGTTCCTGAACGCCAGCGGGTTCGGCGTCTCGCTCGGCGCTGTCGGTATCTCGGTCTCGCTCGAGCGTACGCGCAACCCCGACCCCGTACCGGCACTTCACACCCTGCTCGAACTGCCACTCCAAGCGCTGATTAAGACGGGGGTCATGCCAGTCGTCGTGTTCGACGAGTTCCAGGACATCCTCCCCATCGAACGCGTGGACGCGCTCATGCGCAGCCACATACAGCATCACGGAGGCAAGGTCTCTTACGTCTTCTCCGGCTCAGAGCCCGGAATGATGCGCGAGCTGTTCGAGCGTCGCGCGCGCCCCATGTACGGACAGGCGCTTCCCGAGCGACTGGGACGGCTGCGCGACGCCGATGTCGCCGAGTACATCCACGACCGCTTCGAGCGTACCGGCAAGCGCGCCGGCGAGACACTGCCGGCCCTACTCGGCGTGGCGCAGGGTCATCCACAGCGCGCCATGCTGCTGGCCCACCACCTGTGGCAGGCAACACCCCAACGCGGAAGCGCCGATCAAGGTGCCTGGAAACACGCTATCCAGGCAGCCGAAGCGGAGGTCCGCGACGAGCTCAGAGCCTACTGGCGCGGCCTCCAGACCAACGACCAACGCGCCCTTCGCGCCCTATCGGCCGCGAACGGCAAGCCATACCGCCTGCAAGCCCTCACAAACGTCGACCTCAAGAAGAGCTCCGCCACTCACGCATACGAGCGACTGCTCGACCGCGGAGACCTGGAACGCACCGCCGAGGAAGAACTCATATTCGTAGACCCCCTCCTCGAACGATGGGTCCACCGACAAGGCGCATCCGCAGGGTAGCTCACCCAGCAGCCGCACTTTGACCCGCGTCCATCTCATGTCACCTGGTCAGCGGCGAAGCAGATGAAGGCGGCGTGCGTGTGCCGGGCGACGGTCCAGCGGCGCGAGCGCCACGACGACGGCCGCACAGAAGGCCGCGCCGGCGCGCCCACGACGTCTTGAACGTCATGTTGGAGCACCAATGGTCCTTGGCAGCGCTACGGGATGAAGCCCTAGCATTGGTGTTGTGACAGACGTACTTGTGCGCGAGGTTTCGCTTGCTGACACTCGACCGCTCCGCCAAGCGGTTCTGCGGCCCCACGAAACGATCGAGAGGCTCGCGCGCGACGAGCCCGCCGGCGCATTCGCGGTCGGCGCCTTCCATCGCGGAGCACTGATCGCCGTCGGCCTCGTCGCACCCGATGGCGAGCCAGGCACCTGGCGGATACGTGGCATGGCAACCGCCGCCGATATGCGCGGTCGCGGCATCGGTGCGGCAGTGTTGGCATATTGTGAAGCGCATGCGCGAGCACACGGCGGTCGACGACTTTGGTGTAACGCACGGGTAGCCGCACGAGGCTTCTATGAGCAAGCCGGATTCGCCATCGAAGGCGATGTCTTCGAGCTACCGATGATCGGGCCGCACTACCTCATGAGCAAGACCCTTCAAGATGTGAGACAGCCGCCTCGGGAGGCGGCAAGAGCACCTCCTGACAGCTCGTCGTGACGAGAGCCCGTTTGCGATCTCACATATACGTGAAGTCGTCGCCCGGGTTGGCGGTGCTTACGCCGCCCGCGTCGGTGACGATCACGTTCCAGGTGCCCGCCTGGCCGGGGCCGCCGGTGACCGCGGTGATTTCAGTCTGAGAGACCACGACCACATTTGAGGCCGGGATCGCCGTAGCGCCTTTCCCGGGCTGCAGAATCTTCACGCTCGCACCGGCCACAAAGCCCGTGCCCCTGATCGTGATCGGAGTCCCACCGGCCACCGTTCCCGACGCCGGACTGACCGAAGAAACCGTCGGTTTGGGGTATGTGTAGGTGAAGTCGTCGCCGGGACTCGAGAGGCTGGTCCCCCCCGAGTCGATGACGAACAGGTTCCAGGTACCGACTTTGGCCAAGCCACCGGTGGTCGCGGTGATTTCAGTCGGAGAGACCACAACCACTTTAGACGCCGCGATCGCCGTCGGTCCGACGCCACTTCCCTGCCCGATCTCCACAGTCGCGCCAGCCACGAAACCCGTGCCGGTGATCTTGATAGGAGTCCCCCCATTCACCGTCCCCGACGCCGGACTCACCGAAGAAACCGCCGGGGGATTCGGTAGTAGCTTGAACGCGGTGATCCCGTCGGGCGTCCCGACCCCGGTGGGCCCGTCGTAGCCGGTCCCCGCAACGCAGATCGCTTTGGAGGCACAGCTTTTGGCCTCTTCGACAGTAGTGCAGCCCGAGAGACCTGTTTCAGAGAAGGGTTTCGTGCATTCCCCGTTTGACCCAGTGGTGACGTCGTGCAGCGATCCTGGACTCTTCACCTCATTTTCATAGAGCGTCTTGGCGGGATATTCGACTTTGCTTGCTCCCCCGGCGAGCGCGAAGGTCGAGGCGATCAGCGGACTGGCGACGCTCGTGCCGCCGATCGTGCACCAGTAGAGAACGTGCTTGACTTTGGCTTCTTCGTAGGAGTACTCGCATTCCGGGCTCGTGTCGTGGACGGCGACGCCGGTATAGGGGTCCGCGTCGGCGGAGACGTCCGCGACGGCACGTTTGGCGCCGCAGCCGACCGCCGAGGAGTCAGACACGCTCTGTTGCGAGTGAGCAGCGAAGACTCGCTTGCTCGAAATGCTTAAACGTGGTCAGGCTGAGTCGATGATTTCGGCGAGGCGTGGGAGCACGATCGCCTCGATGCGCGCCTGGTTAGCGGCGTCCGGGCGCAGGGCGCCTGCGACCCATTCGTTGAAAC
>JBKQLZ010000203.1:0-3123 GCA_052146895.1 Acidimicrobiales bacterium | reverse complement strand
CGAGGGCGATGTTGGGCTTGCGCTGCTTGGGGTCGTCTTCGGGGAGCGCCTCGTACACGATCTCGGCCGTGGAGCCGGTCAGCTCTTTGACGATCTCCGCCAGTTCCAGCAGCGTGAACTCGTCGGGGTTGCCGATGTTCACCGGGTAGTGGTGACCGGACTCGGCGAGCGCGATGATCCCGCGGATGAGATCGCTGACGTAGCAGAAGGAGCGCGTCTGGCTGCCGTCGCCGAACACCGTGATCGGCCGGTTGCCAAGCGCCTGGCGCAGGAACGTGGGGATCGCGCGGCCGTCGTGCGGGCGCATTCTCGCACCGTAGGTATTGTGCGCAATCACACCAGTACCAGCCCAGAAGTTTTCGAGCCCCGGAACGGAGAAGTCGTAGACGAGCGGCGTGGCCTCGACCTCCTCGATACCGGTCACCTTGGCCCAGACGAGGTCGCCGGTGACGCGCGCGTTCAGCTTCTGCGTGACGCCCGCGTCCCACTCCAGGGGACTCCACGGCGACACATTGCCGAGTATCACAGTCCAGAATGGATATTGGCGATCGCCGGTCTTCTGGCGGATGCGCGTCGAGTAGCGCCCGACCGACGGAACCAGGCCGAAGCGCGCTAGGGCGACGATGAGGTCATCCTTCAGCTCATCGCTGGTGGTGACGAACGCGTGCCGGATGCCCTCTTCCAAGCGGAGACCGGAATGTGCGCCGTCTCCCTCGCGATATCCCTCCAGGAACCACTTCAGCCGGCTGAGCGGCAAGCCCAAGACCCAACCCGGAATGCGCTTGCGATTGCCTTCGAAACCGAGGTGGTCCATCAGCCTCAACAGCAGCTTGGAGTGGACGAAGATCGACGCAGCGCGCGCGGGGCTGGCGGGCGCGGACACGACATGAAGTCCGAGCTCGCGCTCCATGACCTCCCTGGCGCGAGCGAGCACGGCCTCCTCGCATGAGATCGTCAGGAATGCTCCCTTACTGCTCTCATGCCACGAGCCCTCCGCGACCCACAGACCCAGCAACCACAGCAGCGAATCGGTGATCTCGATCGCCGCCGGCAACGAGACGCTCCTACCCGCGTGCCGCTGACGCACGCGCGCGCCGACTGGCAGTTGGGTCAGCAGGCGGCGCACGATCGGCAGCGGCACGCGGTTCGTGCGGCGCATCCGGATCAGCTTCGTCCACGCGCCGTTGCGCCAGTTCGGACCTTTGTTGCGGCGCATCGAGACGAGTAGGCCAAACAGCTCGTGCCGATGTGCCCAGACAAGCTCGCCGAGGCCCTCGGCTTCGACGGTCAAGTCCCACTGGTCGGCCTCCGCTCGGCACCACACATCGAGCATGCTCACGCTCTCGCGGTCGCGCTCGGGCACCTCGATCCGCCTGGCTATCGCGACCCGGTCTCCGAGCTCGAGCTCTTCCACCGGCTGCGCCACGGGCTGCCCGTCGGGCCCCTCGACGAAGATCGAGTGATCGCCGGTGACTCGAATCGAACGTCCGTAGCGCGTTCGCACTTCGAAGCAGCGAGCGTCGGTCGGGTGGGCGATCAGATGGGTCGCGGGGGCAGCGAGTTGGCGTCCGCCCGGGCCGAACGCCGGCACGGTGTAGCCATCGAGCGGGTATTCCAGCGCAGGCCGCGTCGCGGTCGCGGTGGAGCCAGCGCTTCGCGGCATCCTTGACGGGACGTAGCCCGCGGCGAACGCATACGGAAGCAGCCGTGCGGCGGCCTGCTCGACCGGCTCGCGTCGCAGTTCCGTCCCATCGTCGTACAACACCTGCTCGTCCGCAAGGATCGAGTTGAAGATCCGCACGATCGCAGTGTCAACCCCCTGCTGGCGGTGGTAGGCCATCGTCAGCGCCTCCGCGTAGCGCTTGGCCTCGTCGTACACGCCGCGCGGGCCGATCGGGTTGACGTGCCCCCAGTAGCTCTCCGACTGCGGGTGTTCGAGCGGATCGCCGTAAACCTCGCTGGTCGAGGCGATCAGGAAGCGCGCGCGCTTGGCCTTGGCCAGCCCGAGCGTGTGGTGCGTACCGTAGGAGCCGACCTTCAGCGTGTGCAGCGGCAGGCGCAGGTAGTCGATCGGCGAGGCCGGCGAGGCGAGGTGGTAGACGAAGTCGATCGGCTCGTCGATGAAGTACGGCTCGATGATGTCGACGCCGACGTGCATGAAGCGGTCGGGGTCGCGGATGTGCTCGATGTTGGCCAGCGAGCCCGTCTCGAAGTTGTCCACGCAGATCACGCGGTTGCCGCGCGCGAGCAACTCGTCGCACAGGTGCGACCCGAGGAAGCCGGCGCCGCCGGTGACCAGGCAGGTGGACATGCGCGGGAGAATACCCGTACGGCAGCGGCCATAGCCCTGTGCTGTCAAGCGGTCGAGAGTTCCATCACCGCCCGGTCCTTATCATCTGCCACATGGCGTCAACCGAGGACAAGCTCGAGGAGCACCTGACCGTCGCGCCGATCGTCGGGCCCGACGACCCGCGCCGCTTCACCGACTCCGGCATCGAGGTTTCAGAGCTGTACACCGAGGCCGACCTGCCACAGGACCTCGACCTGGGCGAGCCGGGCGAGTTCCCGTACACGCGTGGGGTGCACCGCGAGATGTACCGCAAGCAGGCGTGGACGATGCGCCAGTACGCGGGCTACGCCTCGGCCAAGGAGTCCAACGAGCGCTACCGCTACCTGCTGTCGAAGGGCTCGACGGGGCTGTCGATGGCGTTCGACCTGCCCACGCAGCTGGGCCTGGACTCGGACAACCCCCGTTGCCTGGGCGAGGTCGGCCGCACGGGCGTGGCAATCGACACGATCGACGACATGCGCACCGCGTTCGACGGCATCCCGCTGGACCAGGTGTCGACGTCGATGACGATCAACGCGCCCGCCGCGTGCCTGCTGCTGCTGTACGAGCTCGTCGGCGAGGAGCAGGGCGTGCCGAGCGAGAAGCTGCGCGGCACCACCCAGAACGACGTGCTCAAGGAGTACATCGCGCGCGGCAACTACATCTACCCGCCCGAGCCGACCATGCGCCTGACGACCGACCTGTTCGAGTACTGCCTCCAGCTCGTCCCCCGCTGGAACACGATCTCGATCTCCGGCTATCACTTCCGCGAGAAGGGCTGCTCGGCGGTGCAG
>JBKQLZ010000202.1:0-13119 GCA_052146895.1 Acidimicrobiales bacterium | reverse complement strand
GGTCCTTCGCGTACTTGCGGATGACTTCGGGGTCCTTGGCCGCCCTCTTGTAGTAGACGACGTTCCCGAGCTGCACCTGCCAAAAACCGAGCAAGAGAGGGGAGTGCGGATCGCCCTCCTGGTCTGTATAGGCGTGGTGCTTGCGATGAACCGCCACCCACTGCCGGGGGCGGATCCCCGTCGTCATCCAGGTGATCACGCGAAACGTGAACCGGGCGGCAGGTCGGAGCGTCAGCGAGCGGTGGGAAAGGGTTCGATGCAGGAACACCGTCGTGGTGAGCATCGCGATCTGGGTGACGACGGAGGCGATTATGAAGGCAAGAAGCACCTTTGGCATCGAGCTAGCTTAGCACTGCCTGCCTACCGGTCGGTAGGGAAAACCACCTCTCCGCTAGGCTAGAGGAGTGAACTTCACCGGACTTGACCCGGCACCGGGCGACGTCCCATTCGACTCCGATGATGCAGCGCGCACCTCGGCCCAGCTGCGGGCGGACGGAGCGACGACGCGAGACCTAATTCTGCGCTCGGCGCTGCGCTGTTTCGCGGAGCGAGGATATGAAGGCACGTCTCTCAACGACATAGCGGGCGAGGTCGGGATTCGCCGTCAGAGCCTCTTGCATCACTTCCCCTCGAAGGAAGCGCTCTACCGGAAGGTGCTCGAAGTGTCCTTCGCCGACTGGGTGGAGCGGGTCGCTGAGGCCATCGACCAGCCGCGCGACGGTTGGGAGCAGGTCGACCGGGTGTTGACGGTGGGCTTCCGTTTCTTTGCCGAGAGCCCTGACTTCGTGCGCCTGGTGCGCCAGGAGTCGCTCGCGGGTGGGGGACGGCTCGCCCACGAGCTGGGCGAAGCGGTTCACCCGATGCTGAAGCGGGCCGTGGCGTTCTTCGACCGCCAGATGGAGCTCGGCAGATTCCGCAAGCACGACTCCGAACAACTGGTCCTGACAGGCTACGCGGCGTTGTCGACCTGGTTCAGCGACGTGCCCTTCCTCGAGGCCGTCCTCGGGCGGGACCCGCTCGGCGAGCAGGAGCTCGCCCGGCGACTCGAGCATCTCCGAGCGTTCTTCAAGGCCGCCCTCGAGCCGTGAGCGCCTTGCAGGTACCCCCGAACTGCGACCTCACGCTTGGAATGGTCTGCGTCGAGAAGTCAGAGCCCGGCAGGACCGTCTGGACGATGACGGCCGACGAGCGATTCTCCAATACGGCCGGCATCCTCCAGGGAGGTTTCCTCGGAGCGTTCGCCGACTCCGCCATGGGGGCCTCGGCCGTCACATTCTCCCGGGCCACACCGGGGCGCAAGGTCTTTGTGGCCAACGCCGAGATGAAGACGAGCTTCCTGCGCGCAGTCCCTGTGGGCACCGTGCTCACTTGCGAGGCGACTGTCGTCTCAGGCGGCGAGCGGGTCGTGTTCTGCGAAGCGACCATTCGCGACGGCTCGGACCGCCTCGTCGGCAAGGCGAGCTCGACATACGTGATCACGCCCCGCGATTGATAGGTTGTGCCCGATGCCAGATGCCAAGCAGAAAGCAACTGACACGCGGACCGAGGCAACCGAACTCGTCGGCATGATCAAGACTTACGCGATCCAAGAGACGCTTGGACCGCTGAAGCAGATCGGCCGGACCCTCGCTTTCGGCTCCGCCGCCGCCGTGCTGTTCGGCATCGCCGCAGTGCTGTCGCTCGTTGGCCTCCTCCGCGCGCTGCAGACCGAGACAGGATCGGTCTTCGCGGGGGAGTGGACATGGGTGCCCTACGTGTTGACGCTCATCGCGGCGATCGCATTCCTTGGCGCGGCCGCTGCTCTCGTCCTGCGAAGCCCACGATCGGAGAAGCCGTGAGCGAGCGCGTCTCACTGAATGACATCGAGTCCAAGTTGCGGGAGGTCGGCGGGAGCGCGCAATCAACCGTCGGAGCGACCGTCACGACGCCTCCGGTAGTAGCGGGCGGAGCCGTCGCAGGCGTCGTCGTGATCGCTGCGATCTATCTCCTCGGCCGCCGACGTGGCCGCAAGGAGGCCCCTGTGCTCGAGATCCGCCGTATCTGAGGCGTGGCATTGAGTGCTCGCGCGCGCCGGTCGCACGCACCTGTCGGAGATGAGCCGTGAATTCGCTCATAGACCGTGTCACACGTCGCGCGCTGCGGAAAGGACTGCGCGATGGCCTGCTGGCGGGCGACGGCAAGTGGATCGCCGCCGGGGCGGCAGCGTGGCTCGTCCGCTTCCTCATGAAGACCCGGGAGCCAGAGGTGGTCGTCGAGCGGCTCGGTGTCGGCGAGACCATCGTCGTCACCAACATCGGACCGCCGCTTCGCGAGCGCAAGCGCCGCCAGGCGCGCCGGGCTGAACGGCGGGCCGTCTCTGACCTGGCACCCGCCTCGACCGATTGATGGAGCCGCCGGAGGGCAACGGCACCACCGAGCCGGAGGCTCGGCCCGAGACCGAGACCGCGGGCGAGCCTGGGTCCGAGCCGGACGGACATCTCAGGGTAGGCAAGGGTCGTCCCTTCCACGATGGCGAGCGGGTCTTGCTGGTAGACCGCAAGGGCCGCCACAACCTCGTCAGGCTGAAGAGCGGGCGTAGCTACCAGTCCCACTCGGGGGTGATTGCCCACGACTGGCTCATCGGCTTGCCCGAGGGCAGCGAGGTGCTCGCACTCACGAAGGACTCGGAACGGCGCAACCCGGCGAGGTACCTCGCTCTTCGTCCCACGCTGTCCGATGTGGTGCTCGGGATGCCGCGGGGAGCACAGGTCATCTACCCGAAGGATCTCGGCTCGATACTCATCGCGGCCGACATCTACGCCGGTGCGCGTGTCCTCGAGTCGGGAGTGGGCTCGGGAGCGCTCTCCATGACTTTGCTGCGAGCAGGCGCCGAGGTGACCGGCTACGAGATCCGTGAGGACTTCGCGAGAGGTGCCCAGGCGAATGTCGAGGCGTTCGCCTCGGCGGGCGTTGTTGGTGGCGACACGGGTCCGGACGTGTCAACTTCTGCACATTCCGCCTACGACGTGCAGATCCGGGACGTCTACGACGGGATCGACGGCGTCTACGACCGGGTCGTCCTCGACCTGCCCGAGCCGTGGCACGTGGTTCGCCACGCCGAGCAGGCACTTGTCCCCGGCGGGATCTTCTGTGCTTACCTGCCGACCATCAACCAGACGGCTCAGGTGAGAGAAGCGCTCGCTCACAGCGCGTTCGGTCTAGCGGAGACTTTCGAGACGCTCAGGCGTACCTGGCACATCGAGGGACGGTCGGTCCGACCTGATCTGAGGATGGTCGGGCACACCGGCTTCATCACGACGGCCCGGCTGCTCGGCGAGCGGCCTCAGCGTCGGCGGGAGGAGGAGGGCGAGCTTCTCGAGGAAGGGGAGCCTTCGGGAGACGAGCCGAGGGCTTCGGACGGGGAGTGGTAGCTCAGTCGCCGGCGACGATGAAGATGCACTCGCCCGGACACTCTTCGGCTGCCTCTGTGACGGCGTCCTCAAGATCGCTCGCAACATCTGCCATCTGGCCCGAGCCACCGGGCTCGTTCAGGACTGCGTCACCCTGTTTCACGTAAGCGAGGCCGTCGTCGAGCAGCGTGAAGACCGAGGGGCAGATCTCCTCACAGAGGCCATCGCCTGTGCATAGATCCTGGTCAATCCACACCTTCATCGGCGGCATCTCTCCTTCGCGCCTAGTCGTGAGGGCTGCGGCATGCGGCCGCCACATTGCGCCGCCGCATGAGCGCCCTCCATTTTAGGGAGGACAGGCGCGAGCCAGGCCCAGTAGCTGCTGAACGCTAACGACTTACTGACACGGGTGTCAAAAGCAACCCGGCTGCGGAGCGACACGTAAGCGCCCTCGCGAGCGCTTGGGGCTGGCACCCTTTCGGACGTGCCTCGTGTAGGGTCCGAACGGGTGGTGCGAGAGCCCATCAGAGCCACCCGAGGAGGTGACCGAGACGATGGGATTCCCCCGGGATCCGGCTGCGAACGAGTCGAGCGAGCGAGAAGAAGACGAGGAGCTCCGGCGTAGGATCGAGCAGGCGGAAGAAGAGATCATCGAGCTCCGCAGGCGGCTCCAGGAGGCGCCCTTGCGTGTCCGCGCGCTCGAGGAGCGCCTCCTCGAGGCAAAGGGGCAGCTGAGCCACGCCGCCTCTCAGAACGAGAAGTTGACGTTCACGCTGCAGCAAGCAAAGGAGCACATCGCCGCGCTGCGCGAAGAGGTTGACAAGCTCACACAGCCCCCGGCTGCCTACGGCACGTATCTGCAGGCAAACGACGACGGCACGGTCGACGTCTTCTCGAGCGGCCGCAAGATGAGGGTGGCGCTCCACCCCGACATCGAGCTCGAGGAACTGCGCAAGGGCCAGGAGGTGGTGCTCAACGAGTCACTGAACGTGGTGCTAGCGAGAGACCCTGACCAGGGCGGCGAGGTCGTCACCATCGCCGAGATGCTGGAGGACGGCAAGAGGGCGCTATGCGTCGGTCGCGCCGACGAAGAGCGGGTGGCGGAGATCTCGGAGTATCTCTCCGGGGTGAAGCTGAGGGCGGGCGACTCTGTGCTGATGGATCCACGCACCGGGTTGTTGCTCGAGAAGCTCCCGCGCCCCGAGATCGAAGAGGTGGTCCTCGAGGAGGTGCCCGATATCACCTACGCGGACATCGGAGGGCTCGACACGCAGATCGAGGCCATCACTGACGCAGTCGAGCTGCCGTACGTCTACAAGGAGCTGTTCGCCGAGTACAAGCTCCCTGCACCGAAAGGGATCCTTCTCTACGGGCCTCCCGGCTGCGGGAAGACCCTGATCGCCAAGGCGGTCGCGAACTCGCTCGCCAATAGAGTCTCGGAGCGGACGGGAAACGAGAACACGCGCAGCTACTTCCTCAACATCAAGGGCCCAGAGCTGCTGAACAAGTACGTGGGGGAGACCGAGCGTCAGATCCGCCTCGTCTTTCAGCGGGCGCGAGAGAAGGCGGAAGAAGGTGTCCCGGTCATCGTCTTCTTCGACGAGATGGACTCTCTCTTCCGGACTCGCGGCACGGGCATCAGCTCGGACATGGAGTCGACGATCGTTCCGCAGCTTCTGGCGGAGATCGACGGCGTCGAGACGTTGCGCAACGTGATCGTGATCGGCGCGTCAAACCGCGAGGACCTGATCGACCCGGCGATCCTTCGACCCGGCCGCCTGGACGTGAAGATCAAGATCGAGCGGCCCGACGAGACCGCGGCCGAGCAGATCTTCGCCCGGTACCTCACTGCTGAGCTCCCGCTCGACGGAGCTGAGGTCGCCAGCCTCGGAGGGGGCCACCCCGACAAGACCGTCAAGTTGATGATCGAGCGGACAGTGACCGAGATGTACCGCGCAGATCAGGACAACCGGTTCCTCGAGGTGACATATCAGAACGGCGACAAGGAGATCCTCTACTTCAAGGACTTCTCGTCCGGGGCCATGATCGAGAACATCGTCCGCCGCGCGAAGAAGCTCGCCATCAAGCGCGCCATCGCCGGCGAGGGGACAGGGATCCGGCTTTCCGACATGCTCGCCTCCATCAAACAGGAGTACAAGGAGAACGAGGATCTCCCGAACACGACGAACCCGGACGACTGGGCGAAGATCTCAGGCAAGAAGGGCGAGCGCATCGTCTACGTCCGCACGCTGATCGGTCACGGCGAGGACGAGCCCCAGGGCGGGCGCGCAATAGAGCGCGTGGGAACGGGCCAGTACCTGTAGGCGCAGGGGCAGCCCGCCCCCGCCGGGCGTGCAAGAGAGCTGCGCGCACGCTCAGAGCCGGAGAGAGGCGGGTATGCGGTATCGCCGGTCACCGAGTGGGGTAGCGTCCGATTGTGGCCATCCCGAAGGTCTTCGGTATCGAGACGGAGTACGGAGTGCACGCCGTCACGGGCGGGGAGATGAGCCCCACAGCCGCCTCCTCGCTGTTGATCAACGCGTACGTGGCTCGCCTCGAGCGGAGGGTCGGCTGGGACTTCGAGGACGAGTCCCCCGGGCGCGACGCGAGAGGCTTCGCCCGGGAAGGCTCGATGCCCCCCGAGATCGAGACTCATCTCGTCAATGCGGTCCTGACGAACGGCGCCCGGTACTACGTCGACCACGCCCACCCGGAGTACTCGACTCCGGAGTGCTCTGACCCGCTGCAGCTCGTTCTTCACGACAGAGCAGGCGAGCTGATCCTCGCTCGCTCGATGGAGGCCGCTCGCCACCTCCTTCCTCCGGGCGAGGAGATCGTCGTCTACAAGAACAACTCCGACGGCAAGGGGAACTCCTACGGCTGTCACGAGAACTACCTCGTCGACCGGGCGGCGCCGTTCGCACGGATCGTTCAGCGCATGACCCCTCACTTCGTGACACGGCAGGTCTTCACGGGCGCGGGCAAGGTCGGGCAGGAGAACTCCGACACGAGCTCGCCGGCCCACTTCCAGCTCAGCCAGCGGGCGGACTTCTTCGAAGAGGAAGTAGGGCTCGAGACGACCCTGAAGCGCCCGATCATCAACACGCGTGACGAGCCCCATGCGGACCCGCAGAAGTACCGGCGCTTGCACGTCATAGTCGGCGACGCCAACCTGGCGGAGGTCGCGACCTTCCTGAAGGTCGGGACCACGGCCATCGTGCTCGCGATGATCGAGGACGATTTCGACGCGGGGCGGGACCTGACCCTCGCCCATCCCGTCGCCGCCATCCGGGCCGTGTCGCTCGACCCTGATCTCCGCCAGCTCGTCGAGCTCACGAATGGCGAGCGGCTGACCGCAGTCGAGTTGCAGTGGGAGCTCTTCTCGATGGCGCGCAAGTACGCCGAAGACAGCGGGCTGGCCGCTGTGGGCGACGAGGAAGTAGGGCGCATGGTCCTAGACCGGTGGGAGCGAGTGCTGACGGGCCTCGAGACGGATCCGAGCACTCTTTCCTCGGAGCTCGACTGGGTTGCCAAGCGCCGGCTCATCGAGGGGTACCGGGACCGTCACGGGCTGGAGTGGGGCGATCACCGCCTTGCCGCCCTCGATCTTCAGTATCACGACATCCGGCCCGGCAAGTCCCTGTTCAGCCGTCTCCAGATGGAGCGACTGGTCGATCTGGCTCAGGTGGAAGAGGCGGTAACGGAGCCACCGCCCACGACGCGCGCATATTTTCGAGGCCGTTGCCTATCGTTGTTCGCATCCGCGATTGTGGCTGCGAACTGGGATTCAGTGGTGTTCGACGTCGGGCGAGACCCCTTGAGGCGAGTGCCGATGATGGAGCCGCTCAGGGGAACGGCCAAACATGTCGATACGTTGTTGGAGGGATGCGAGAGCCCGGCTGAGCTCGTAGAGCGGCTTGGTTCGTAGGAGACGACGAAATGGCTGAACGTGAACAGAAGCGTCGCACGGCCCCGAGCCGCGAGACGACCACGACAGAGGAGGAAGAGGCCGCAGCCTCTACCGAGCGAGGGGAGAAGCTGAAGGCGGAGATCGACGACCTTCTCGACGAGATCGATGAGGTCCTCGAGGACAACGCAGAGGAGTTCGTGCGCAACTATGTGCAAAAGGGCGGCGAATAGGTCAGCACGCAGTAGCCTGCGCCGCAATGACACTGCCCTTGTTCGCGATGGGGGAGGACCCCGGGTCGAGTTTCTCCGAGTTGCTCCGTAGGACGGCCGCGACCGATCAGCTCTCTGGCGCGCGCTCTGACGCGGCCGGCGGTATCGGGTCGGGCCCAGACCCCTCGAGCGGTCTGCGCGGCATAGTTCACGGCACGACGATCGTGGCGTTGAGGTTCGCCGACGGCATAGTGATGGCCGGCGACCGGCGAGCCACCGAAGGCCATTCCATCGCTCACCGGAGGTTCGAGAAGGTCTTCCCCGCAGACCGCCACTCGGCGGTGGCGATCGCCGGCGTCGTCGGGCCCGCGATCGAGATGGTGAGGCTCTTCCAGACCCAGCTCGAGCACTACGAGAAGGTCGAGGGTACGGCGCTCAGCCTGGAGGGCAAAGCGAACCAGCTCGCCCAGATGGTGCGGGCGAATCTTCCGCTCGCGATGGAAGGTCTCGCCGTCGTGCCACTCTTTGCCGGCTACGACCTGCGACGGCGCACAGGGCGGATCTTCTCGTTCGACCTCGCCGGGGGCCGGTACGAGGAGCTCGAGTACCACGCAACGGGTTCGGGTGGGCGCGACGCCAAGACGACGATCAAGCTCGGCTACGAGGCCGGCATGCTGGAGGCGGCAGCCGTGGAGCTCGCTGTCAAGGCGCTCTACCAGGCGGCTGACGAGGACTCAGCCACGGGCGGCCCTGATCCCCTACGTGGCATCTACCCGGTTGTGGCCGTCGTCGACGAGGACGGCTACCGCCGTCTCTCGGACGAGCTCGTGGCCGAGCGGTTCGCTGTGCTCCTCGAGTCCGAGAGGCGCATCCCGCGCGGCTTTGCGGCTGATGCGCCGGCAGTCGAGGACGGGGGGGAGCCATCATGAGCATGCCCTTCTACGTAGCGCCCGAGCAGGTGATGAAGGACCGGGCGGAGTATGCCCAGAAGGGAATCGCTCGAGGGCGCGCGCTCGTGGCGGCGATCTATGACGGGGGAGTCCTGATCGTGGCGGAGAACCCCTCGCGGACCCTGCACAAGATCAGCGAGATCTACGACCGGGTCGCCTTCGCAGGGGTCGGTAAGTACAACGAGTTCGACCAGTTGCGGGTAGCCGGCGTGAGGCATGCCGACACGAAGGGCTTCTCGTACTCGCGCGAGGACGTCGATGCCCGCTCACTCGCCAATCTCTACGCTCAGTTTCTCGGGCAGGTGTTCACCCACGAGATGAAGCCGCTCGAGGTCGAGATCCTCGTGGCCGAGCTCGGCACGGCTGGCACTCCCCATCAGCTGTATCACATAGCTTATGACGGCACCGTCGTGGACGAGGTCGACTTCACGGTCCTCGGGGGCGCCGCCGACACCATCGCCGAACGCCTCTCGGCCGCTTACCATCCCGGCTGGTCGCTCGGCGAAGCCGTCAGGCATTGCGTCGCGGCGCTGGCGGGTCCCGACCGTGCGCTCGACGCGGGGGAGCTCGAGGCTGCGGTACTCGAACCGGGGCCGGACAGGCGGTCGTTCCGGAGGCTCCAGAATGGCGAGCTCACCGAGCTGCTGAGTGCGGCACCTGCTACCGCCGACGAGCCGCCTCCCGGGGGCACAGCCGGAGAGGAGCCCTCGGGCGCCGTGGCGGATGCAGCTGCGCCGGCTGTCGACGAGCCGGCGAACGACTCTTAGCGCGCTGGACCTTTCAGGCCGCGAGCAGTCCTCAGTGGACGGCCGCGACCACTATCCCTACGACGATCAGAGCGACGACCAGAGCCATGATGACGGCCGTCTCGACGCGATCCCCGCGTTTGTGCGGGCGCGGCCCGGGGAGCTCCGAATCGGTGAACTCCTCCGCCTCTGCGTCCGAGGACATGGGGCCGTCGACTGGTGACGTCATGGTCCCGAAGTCGAGCTCGATCCGGTCTGCGTCGACAGCAGCGTCCACCGCATCGGCCAGCAGGATCTCCCGCGCGAGCGGGAGCTGGGCTTCGCTGACGAAGACCTCCACCGCCCCCTGGAGGGGATAAGGGCCGTCCGACATGCCCCGTAGCTCGACGAGGACGCCCTCCGAGCCGAGGCGGGCCGCGACGAGCCGCCCGTGAAACGAGCCCTGCACTGTCGTCAGGTGCCGCATGCGACCGGTCGATGGCATCTGCCACGAGGCTACCGTTGATCTCAATGGAACGCCGTATCTTCGGTCTCGAGAACGAATACGGCGTGACCTGCACCTTGCGGGGGCAGCGGCGCCTGAGCCCCGACGAAGTGGCTCGCTACCTCTTCCGTCGAGTGGTCAGCTGGGGCCGGTCGAGCAACGTATTCCTCGAGAACGGAGCGCGTCTCTATCTCGACGTCGGGAGTCACCCGGAGTACGCCACTCCGGAGTGCGACTCGATCGAGGACCTGGTGGCGCACGACAAGGCGGGGGAGCGCATCCTCGAGAGCCTCGTCCGTTCAGCCGAGGCGCGCCTTCGCGACGAGGGCATACGCGGGGTCGTCTACCTGTTCAAGAACAACACGGACTCCGCCGGGAACTCCTACGGCTGTCACGAGAACTACCTCACGAGCCGCCGCGACGATTTCTCCCACTACGCGCAGGTGCTCATCCCG
This sequence comes from Acidimicrobiales bacterium, assembly GCA_052146895.1. Classification (GTDB taxonomy): domain Bacteria; phylum Actinomycetota; class Acidimicrobiia; order Acidimicrobiales; family Bog-793; genus Palsa-601. The sequence goes on along the minus strand of JBKQLZ010000202.1, from coordinate 2,976 downwards.
TTCTTCGTCTCACGCCAGATCTACGCCGGTGCCGGCAAGATCCTGCAGACCGCTCGCGGGGCGATGTTCTGCCTGTCACAGAGGGCGGAGCACATCTGGGAGGGAGTCTCGTCGGCGACAACCAGGAGCCGGCCGATCATCAACACGCGGGACGAGCCCCACGCCGACGCCGAGAGGTTCCGCCGCCTGCACGTGATCGTCGGCGACTCGAACATGAGCGAGTACGCGACGTTCTTGAAGGTCGGGGCGACGAGCATCCTCTTGCGGATGCTCGAGGAGCCGGGCGTCGTACTGCGGGATCTCACTCTCGAGGATCCGATCCGCGCGATACGTGAGATCAGTCACGACATCACGTGCCGGCGGCTCGTCCGGCTGGCGAACGGGCGCGAGGCCAGTGCGCTCGATATCCAAAAGGAGTATCTCAGTCGCGCGATCCGCTTCGACGAGCAGCGAGGTCTCCCTCCCATCGAGCATCGGGCGCTCGAGATGTGGCAGCACTGCGTCGAGGGCATCGAGAAAGACCCTCTCAGCCTCGACCGTGAGTGCGACTGGGTCATGAAGCACCAGCTGGTGGAGGCGTTCCGGGAACGTCATCAACTTCCCCTCGGGCATCCGAGGGTCGCTCTCTTGGACCTGCAATATCACGACGTGGACCGCACCCGCGGAGTCTTCTACCTGCTCCAGCGTGCCGGGAAGGCGGAACGGATCACGACTGACGAAGTCATCGATCACGCGATGGAGCACCCGCCCGAGACGACCCGAGCGCGCCTGCGGGGGGAATTCATCCGGCGAGCGAAGGAAAGGCGTCGCGACTTCACGGTCGATTGGGTTCACTTGAAGCTCAACGACCAGACGCAGCGCACGGTCCTGTTGAAGGATCCCTTCCGCTCCCACGACGAGAGGGTCGAGCGGCTGATCGACGCGATCTGAGCTGTCGGGTCCTGGGGGCCTGAAGTAGCGTTCCCGCTGTATGAGCGTGGGACCGTACGTGGAGACGCTGGAACAGCCACGGGGCGCTGAGCCGGTCGACGGACCGAGCGACGGCGGCGATCCTCCGGACCCCCTCGCCGAGCTCGAGGAGAGCTGGGTACGCCGGCGCCGTCGCGCCCGGGTGTGGATCCTGTTGCTGTTCGGTGTGGTCGTCCTCGTCTTCATCGTGCAGGCAACGACCCTTCAGACATTTACGGTCTCGTCTGACTCCACCTCGATGGAGCCCACACTCCAGCCGGGCGACCGGATCATCGCCGTGAAGGTCGGGTACACGCTCCACGAGGGTGACATCGTCATCTTGAAGAGACCGCCCCTCGCCTTCAATGACACAAACAACGAGGATCTCGTCAAGCGCATCGTCGGGATGCCCGGCGACTATCTCTCATCCAGGGGCAACACGATCTTCGTGAACGGCAAGCCCCTGCATGCCTCCTGGATGTACCGCGGTGAGGCGCTCGGCAGGGAGATCGGCACGTATGTCTACGTGCCGAAGGGGGAGTACTACCTCCTTGGGGACAACCTGAATGGCTCCTACGACAGCAGGTACTGGGGTCCTGTCCCGCGCTCGTACATAATCGCGAAAGTGGAGTGCGTAGTGTGGCGGGGCGGTCCGGACCTGCACTGCTTCTGAGACCCATCGCGCCGAGGGGCCGCACCTGAGGACTCTGAGCCCGACACGTCGGTACACTTGCCCGCGTGGGCGGCCTAGATCCCGCCAAGCTGCTGGTCATCTTGGTCTTGGCACTTGTTCTCCTCGGCCCCGAGCGGTTGCCGCGCGCGGCGCGCCAAGTCGGGGCATTCTGGCGCGAGTTCACGCAGTTCCGCGTCCGTCTCGAGGAGGAGGTCCGAAGCGCCATGCCCGACGTCGACCTGCCGAAGATCCCTGTCATCCCGAAGAGCGGGCTCACCGGATACCTCACGGGGATGATGAGGGATGCGGACCGTGCGAAGGCGAGGGGCAGCAACGGTACAGGCGGGATCACCGATGACGACTCACCTGACGACTTCGCCGACGCGGGTCGGTCGGGAGCGCCCGCCACTCCCTGGCGCTCGGCGAGCGGCGGCCACGCGAGCGCGAGTGACGGCTCGAACCCGAGCCCGGTCACCGCTCCGAGCGGAATGCCGGCGGGCTGGAACGTGCGTGGAGCCGAGGCTCCCGGGTACGCGAGCGGCTCGCTCCTGTCGCCGCTGCCAAGCGGGACGCCCGAGGGAGTCCTCGGGGCCGAGATCCGCCCCGATCTCGACGACCCGAGCTGGAACTAGCCTCCGGGCCAGGGGGAGCAGCTGATGGCCCGAACCATGAGACGCCCGAGCGAGGCGCGCCCGTCCCCGGACGCGATGACGCTCTTCGAGCACTTGGGGGAGCTTCGCCGCCGGCTCATCGTCTGCATCGTCGGCTTCATCGCCGGCGGTGGCCTCACCTACGGGTTGTACAACCCCGTCTACGGCGCGCTCAAGGACCCGTACTGCACCGCCGTCCATGCCCTGCATCGCACCGACTGCAACCTGTTCATCACGCAGCCTCTCGAGGGTTTCACCGCCCGCCTCAACGTCTCTGCCTACGGTGGCCTGATCATCGCCCTGCCGATCATCTTGTACGAGATGTGGCGCTTCGTGACTCCCGGTCTCAAGGCCAACGAGCGCAGGTACGCACTGCCTTTCGTCTTGTCGACCGTTCTGTTGTTCGCGGCCGGCGCGGCAGTGGCTTACTTCATCTACCCCCGCGCGCTCGAGTTCCTCATCGGTTCCTCTGGACCAGGGACTACCTCGATCCTCTCCCCGAGCGCGTATATAGGTCTCCTAGGGGCGCTCATCCTGATCTTCGGGATCGCGTTCGAGTTCCCAGTCGTCCTCGTCGCCCTCGAACTGGCGGGGGTCATCACGAGTGCTGGGCTCCGGTCGTTCCGGCGATGGGCGATCTTGCTCATCACCGTGTTCGCAGCGATAATCACGCCGAGCTGCCGCCGCCTCGGCCGCGCAGACGCG
>JBKQLZ010000201.1:0-2724 GCA_052146895.1 Acidimicrobiales bacterium | reverse complement strand
TCTCTCTTGGCTTCTTGGCCTAGCGCCCAGAAGCTATGAGGCGTGACTGCACTCGAGCGCTTCGCGGCCAACCTCAAGGCGCTCCGGGCTGAGCGCGGCTGGTCGCAAGAGGATCTCTCGCGAGCCTCGGGCCTGCACACGACCGCGATCTCGAAGATGGAGGGCGCCAACCGCGCACCTCGCTTCCCGACGATCGTGATCCTGGCCGAAGCATTCGAGGTACCGGCCGCGAGGCTGTTCGAGCGCATCCCTTGATTAGAGAGAGTCGACCCCTCGACAGCCCAGTGACAGCGATACGTCTGCGCCGCTGCCCTTGCATGCCTGGAACACATCACCAAAATATGGGGTCGCAGGCCGGGCAATCGGGTGATCGACGACCTCGAGCTGACGCTCGAGCCCGGCACGCTGACGTGGATCGGCGGCTCCAACGGAGTGGGCAAGACCACCCTGCTGCGCGTGCTCGCCGGCTTGATCGGCCCGACCGAGGGCCACGTCCACATGTTCGGCCCGCACCCCGAGCACGACCGGCGCGTCACGGGATGAGCAAGTCAATCCAGTATCGAGCCAACACGCTGCGCACCACGAAGCCATCCGCCCGGAACGAGCTGGTCGGCGAAACATAGCGCTGTCAATACAGGCTCACCCCCGAGGAACACAGGTAGGCAGCCCACCGGTGTGCTCCCAGGGAATTTGTGCCACAGGCTGTGGCACTTTCTGATCGGCCGACGATTGTGCAAGGCGCCGTGCGCGACTATGCAGCGTGTGGTTTGTCGGCGCGGCTGAGGTCGGCGAGGACGTCGTAGAGCGGCGGGTCGGATTCCAGCGCGAGGCGTTCCAGGCGCTTGGCTTCCTCGCCCGTGGCTTCGGAGACGATCGTGACTTTGGCGCCGGAGCCCGCCTCAACGATCTGAATCTCGCTCTCCTCCACCGAGTCGAGGAACTCGTCGAAGTCCTCGGGCTGGGGGTCGGGGTCTGTCCAGGGGTCTTTGGGCATGGCTCAGCTCCTAGGGATTCTACGACGTTTACTCGGCGTACGCCAACCGGTGACGATCAGCCAGCTCGTGGGGTCGTTGGTCTGTTCGATCACGAGCGTGAGGCTTCCACTTTAGACGCCGTGATCGCCGTCGGCCCGACGCCACCGCCCTGACCGATCTCCACAGTCGCGCCGGCAACGAAACCCGTACCGGTGATCCTGATCGGCGTCGCCCCGTTCACCGACCCCGACGCCGGACTCACCGAAGAAACGGTAACGGCGGCATAGGTGTAGTCGTCACCGGCGTTGTTGGCGGTGCTGACACCGCCCGTATCGGTGACGATCACGTTCCAGGTGCCGGGTTGGCCGGGACCGCCGGTGACCGCGGTGATTTCAGTCGGAGAGACCACGACCACATTCGATGCCGGGATCGCCGTAGCGCCTTTCCCGGGCTGCAGGATCTTCACGCTCGCACCGGCGACGAAGCCGGTGCCCTTGATCGTGATCGGAGTCCCACCGGCCACCGTTCCCGAGTTGGGACTCACCGAAGAGACCGCGGGCACGGTCGAAACCGGCGCGGAGGCCCTGACCATCGGCGAGGACTCCAGTTCGAGATGCCCCCCAACAACCGTGCTGACCGCATACCACAGCTTTTCGGTCGAGCTCGCCGGCACATACGCTTCGGTCGCACCCGCCGGCAGTTCGGTAACGGCAGTTTTTGACGAACTACTCGGAAAAACACTCAACGGTATGTTCGTAAACAATGTTTCAAGAGTCTTGGTCGAGAAGACCTCATATCCTTCCGCTTCCGGGACGTGGGTCCATTTCAAATGCACGTACCCAGGTATGCTCGCGGCCGATTCCAGGGGGTACATCGTCGGTGCTTTGATCGCTTCGCCGCTGTCGAGCCTCGTAAAGATTGTGCTAGCTATTAGCACAATCTTTACGCTATTATTGCTCCGATGGTTATCAGGCCGCTCGCCAAGACTCGCGCCGATCAGCATCGGTTCGTGGATCGTACGCGTGAGTCTCGGTCGATCATGCGTGCTGTCGCGGCGTCGCAGAACGTGCTGTTGTTGGGCGAGGCGGGCAGTGGACGCACCTCGCTACTAAACCATGTCGCCTGGTTGCTTGCGCGTGAGGCGCAGCCGTGCGACTCGTTGCTCGTGAGCGGCGAGAGTGCGACCAGCGCCGCCCAACTGCTCGGAGTGCTCGTGGCCCGAGTGCAACGCCTCGCCGAGGGCGGGCGTACCCGCGCGAGCTGGATCGAGGACTTGCGTGCGCTCTCGACGCCGGACGGTCCATTCGGTGAGGTGGCGCGCCCGGCGATCGTGATGGAGCTCGTCGATCTGTTGGGTGAGGCGCTGGCGAGCGTGCCCCGTGCGGTCTGTGTGATGGTCGACGGCATCTCGCCGGCGGTGGCTCACGCTGTGTTCGGCACACTGCGCAACGAGCTGTGGGCGCTTGATGTAGTGAGCTGGGTTGTGGCCGGGGACAGCGCGGCGGGTTCGCTCTATCGCGAACCTCCGGCAGATGCGTTCTTCGAGCTCACGGTCGAGTTAGGATCTCTGTCTGATGAGGACGCACGGAAGTTGCTCCGTTCCCATGCTCCGGAGCTTGATGAGGCCGAGATCGATGCCGTGCTGGTCCCTGCTCGGGGCAATCCGCGGCGTCTGCTGCGCGCCGCGGCCGAGATCCAGGTAGGCGCCACCCCGACGGATTCGGGAGTACACGAGCTGGTCGAGCAGACG
>JBKQLZ010000200.1:0-6135 GCA_052146895.1 Acidimicrobiales bacterium | reverse complement strand
TCGCAATTCTCTCCCGGGACGCCAGGACGAGGATCACCTCTCTCATCGGTTGTGACGCTGCAGTCGGCCGAGGGAACCTCTTCGAAAGCGGAGCTGTCGCTTGTGATGGCGAGGGTCTCCGGCCCGCACGAACCGTTGGCCGCGAGTGAGGAGGCAAGGTTGATGTTGGAGCTGTTAACGACGTCGCTCGGCCCGAAGCCACAGGAGTCGTCGTCCTCCACGTTGTATCCGCCGTCAACAATGCCGCCCCCGTATGCCCCGCATGGGGCACCGTCCAGGATCGAGTTCGAGATGGCTACGCTGACGGGGCTCGTCGCGTCGTAGTTGTAGTTGTAGATGCCGCCGCCGGAGCCAGCCGTGTCGTTCGAGAACGTGTCGTTCTCTAGGGTGGCAGTGCCGTAGTTCCAAATGCCGCCGCCGGCGCCAGCCGTGTCGTTCGAGAACGTGTCGTTGTCTGTGATGATGGTGCCGTAGTTGTAGTTGAAGATGCCGCCGCCGGCGTTGGCACTGTCGTTCGAGAACGTGTCGTTCTCTAGGGTGGCGGTGCTGCCCCAGGCGTACACCCCGCCGCCGCCGTAGCTGGAGCCCCCTGTGTAGGACGTGGTGTCGTTCGAGAACGTGTCGTTCTCTAGGGTGGCAACGCTGTAGACGAGGGACACCCCGCCGCCGTCACGGGAGGTCGTTCCATTGCCATCGGTGATCGTGAAGTCGTCGATCGTCACGACGCTGTTGACGTTGAAGACCGTGCTACTGCCCCCGCCATCGACGGTCGTCGTTGAGGGCCCTGCTCCTTGGAGGATGAGGGTGTCATTGCCCAGGTAGGGGATCGTGACGTTCTCGTCATAGGTTCCTGCCGCCACCATGACCGTGACATCCGAGGAGCTGTACGCCTCGGCGGCGTTCACCCCTTCTTGGATGGTCTCGCAGGCCCCGGCCCCCGGCGACGTGCAGCCGGTTGTGACCGTCCCTGCCGTGCTCACGTACAAGGTGACCGAGGTATTGGCTCTCGCAAGCTGCGCGCCCACGACGAGAGCAAGCAGAAGCCCGCCCCCGACGAAAAGGATGCGGCGATACCAACCGAAATGCTGCGCACGATCTCGTTGCCCACCGACGACCCTCGACCACATCTGCGGGACCCCTTTACATCTGGGTAGCCTCTGCCCCGAGCGTACGAGTCGATTCGCTCGAGCACTAGAGGCGAAAGCCCTTACAGCGCAAGGGGGCTACATACTTTTCACAGAGCTCCGCGTCTGACGGGCGCACCGCAGATATGTAGGATCGCTATGAGTTGCGGAGCTGGAGCGCACAGCCGCCGATCAGCAGCGCGCCGGCGCTCCAGGCGCCGAGGACGCCGAGGCCTGCCCATGGGCTGATCGGGAGCGAGCTCAGGCCGGTCGTCGATTGGATGGCCATGCCTGCGGTCATAGGTCCGATCTGCTCGAGGTGGCGGTGCCACGAACCTTGGACGGTCCCAGCGAGGATCGGGAAGAGGTAGAGCAGAGCGAGTACCACCCCGATCGAGACCGCCGTGTCCCGGATCGCCGTGGCGATGCCGAGAGCGATGAGGGCGACGAGGACGAGGTAGATCACGGATCCGAACGCGGCACGCAGTGTCGGTCCGTTGCCGAGCGAGATCAGGGCGAACCGATTTGCCGGGCCGAGGCCGGCGCGGGAGAGGAGCAGGCGGCCGGCGAACAGGCTCGCGACGACGCCGAGGGCGCTCGCGACAGTACTCAGCACGATGAGGTTAACTGCCTTCGCCGCCAGCAGCATCGGGCGGCGGGGTACAGCAGCGAGAGTGGTTCGGATCATCCGGGTGCCGTACTCCTCGGAGATGACAACGACGCCGAGCACCGCCGCGACCGCCTGGCCGAGGTCGACGCCGATGAGGCTGAGTTTGGTCGGGTCCTCCAGGGACTGGCCGAAGGTGTGGACGGTGCCCGTGACGAGCGTGCTGAGCCCGGACGTGAGCACGACAGTTGCCAGCAGGATCCAGGCGGTGCTGGGTGAGGTGCGGAGCTTCGTCCACTCCGCCCTGAGGGCATCGGTCATGCGTCCCTCCGGCGGAGCACCATCGCCGCTGCACCGAGCGCGACGGCGGCGTAACAGCACGGCACAAGCAGCGAGACCCACGCGCCGAGCGGGTAATAGCCGTTCTGGACGGTGTACGGGTAGCTGACGAGTGGCGACGACGGGGCAGAGTCGAGAACGGAGAGACCGGCCGCTGGCGTCAGCCGATAGATCCACTCGCCCACCGAGCCGGTGACAGCGGCGCCGAGGATGTTCGGGACGACGAACAGGGCGATCCCGGCGACGACCGCACCGGAGCTGCGTCGGAGGATCGTGGCGAGGCCAAGCACGGCAACGGCAGAGAGCGCGACGAGGATCGCCGACCCGAACACGTCGCGCGCCGTGGTGAGTGCTCCGACCGGGAAGAGGTAGTTCCCGTTACTGATCAAAAGGTGCCGGCCGACCGGGATGGAGATGGCCGCTGCCACCGCTTCGGTCATCCACGCCACGGCAAAGATGACGATCGCCTTCGCATAGAGGACTCGGCCACGGTTCGGCATTGCAGTGAACGTCGTGCGGATTAGCCGACGCCGGTACTCGGCCGTGACGAACATCGCAGCGATCACGATGAGCACGATGAGCCCCACGAGGATGCCGATGATCGTCTGGCCCGTGGCCGGATTCTGGGCGATCATGCCGGCCAGCACGCCGGGGGCGATGTCGCCGGTGCCGGTGATCAAGAAGGTGCCACCGATTAGGCGGGCTCTCCCGGAGCCAAGCGTCGGGTAGAAGTTGTTGCCGCCGCCGACGCTGGTGTGCTGCCAGGCCGTCGTGATCGTGCGGCCCTGCACGGTCACGTGGTCGAAGCGAGCGGTCGCCTGCGTGGTGTTGCCCCGGCTCGACACGGCGTAGGTGACCGGCGAGGTGACGAACAGGCCTATGTCAACCGTGTTTGGCAGCCCTGTCAGGGCGGTCGACCCGATCTGGTGCCACGACGACCCGTTGTTCGAGTCGTAGGCGGTGAGCCTGGCGCCGTGGCGCACGAGTCGAAGCCAGCGCGGATTGCTTGGCGAGACGGTGCCCGGCGTGGCGGCGATGTCGTGGGAGTAGTCGTACTGGAAGCGGACGCCGTGACCACCACTCGCCATCACGGCCGCGTACGGTGCGCCGGCCTTCGTGCTGGAGGTCACCATGACGCCGGCCTTCGCCCACCCGGCGAGCCCGGGGCGCTCGGGCGCGTTCGGCGAGGCCCAGTTCAGGTTCTCCTCCGCGATGAAGCCGGCGAGCGAGGTCACCCGCGCAGTGATCGCGCCGTTGCCGTCGAGCGACTGGTGGACGAGCTCGTAGGTGTCGGCGACTATCTGGCCGCCAGGGCCGACCGGTACCGCAGGATGACCCACCGAGCACACCATGTTGGCGGGGTTCGACCGGGCGCAGGTGCCGCTGTGCGAGCCGTTCGCCGACACGATCGAGAGGAGCGTGCCGAGGACCGCGGCGACGACGAGGCCGATGAGCCAGCCGCGGACGGTGCGCAGTTTCGTCCATTCGGCGCGTAGCACCGGAGCGAACCCGTCCTCGTTGCCCTCCCTCATCGCTGCCCCCGAAAGTCCGAGTGGGCCTGAAACTCGGCCTCGCCGGCGGTGAGCTGGAGGTAGACATCTTCGAGGTTTGCCCGCTGCGACGTCACCTCCGAGAAGGACACCCGTCCGGCGCTGAGGATCTCGACCACCCGCCTTGGTTGGAGGCCGGCAACGTCGACACGGTCGGCGCTTGTGATGGAGGCGGTGCCGCCGGCGCCCTGGATGGCAGTCGCGGCGTCCGCCGCCGCGTCCGTGCGCACGGTGACGGTGTCGTGCGACGCCCGGGCGACGAGCTCCTCGATGGTGGCGTCGGCGAGGACCTTGCCCCGGCCGATGACCACGACGTGATCGACCACGTCCTCGAGCTCGCTCATGAGGTGGCTCGAGATGAGGATGGCCCGGCCCTCGCCCGCGAGCGAGCGAAGTAACCCTCGCATCCAGATGATCCCTTCGGGGTCGATCCCGTTGAACGGCTCGTCCATCATGACGATGGCCGGGTCGCCGAGCATCGCCGCCGCGATGCCGAGCCGCTGGCGCATGCCGAGGGAGTAGCCGCCGGCCTTGCGCTTGGCCGCGCCCGTGAGGCCGACCATGTCGATGACTTCGTCTACGCGGCCGGCGCTGATGCGCTGGGACTTGGCCATCCAGAGCAGGTGGTTGCGCCCGGACCGGCTCGGCTGGAGGGCGTCGGCGTCGAGGAGGGCTCCGACGTGGGTGAGGGGGCGGTAGAGCGTCCGGTAGGGCTGCCCGCCGACGAGTGCCGTGCCCTCGTCGGGCGCGTCGAGGCCGAGGATCACCCGCATCGCGGTCGACTTCCCAGCCCCGTTCGGGCCGATGAAGCCGGTCACCCGTCCGGGTTGAACGGAGAAGGACATCCCGTCGAGTGCGACGGTCTCCCCGTATCGCTTGCGGACACCGGTCATCTCGATGGTGGCGTCGGTCATGGCGTCGTTGTATGACTCCCTCGGTGTCAGCTCCGTGTCGCCCGCTGACACTGCATTGACACCTGGTGCCTGGCATGGTGGCGGGATGCGTGTGCTGGTGGTCGAAGACTTCGAGGTGCTCGCCCGGTCGATCGGGATGGGCTTGCGGCGGGAGGGGATGGCCGTCGACGTCGTCCTGGACGGCACCGAGGCCCTCGGCCGCCTCGCCGGCACCCGGTACGACGTCGTGGTGCTCGACCGCGACCTACCCGGTGTCCACGGTGACGACGTCTGCAGGTCGATCGTGGCCGACGAGTCAGGGTCACGGGTGCTGATGCTGACAGCCTCGAGCACCGTGCGGGACAGGGTGGAAGGCCTCGGGCTCGGCGCCGACGACTACCTCGCAAAGCCGTTCGACTTCTCCGAGCTCGTCGCCCGCGTCCGCGCACTCGGGCGCCGCTCGGCGCCGGCGGTCCCGCCGACGCTCGAGGCGGGCGACGTCTCACTCGACCCGGCCCGACGGGTGGCCTTCCGGGACGGCCGTCGGCTCGATCTCAGCCCGAAGGAGTTCGCCCTCCTCGAGTGCCTGCTCGCGGCCTCCGGCCGGGTCGTGTCCGCCGAAGAGCTGCTCGAACGGGTATGGGACGAGATGGCCGACCCGTTCACCACGGCGGTGAAGACGACGGTGCGCCGGCTGCGGGCGAAGCTCGGTGATCCGCCGCTGATCGACACGGTCCGCGAGGGCGGCTACCGGATCGGAGCGCCCCGATGATCGGACGCTTCCTCAAGCGACACAACCTGAGGCGGGTGTCCCTCCGCGTGCAGCTGACAGTGCTGTACACCGGGCTGATCGGTGCCTTCGTGATCGTCGTGCTCGGAGTCTCCGGGTTGCTGATCCAGAGCAGTTCGACCGAGGTCCCCGCCAATGGGCACAGCATTCCGCCGATCAACGGTCGCCAATTCGCCGTCGGGGCAGCCCTGGTCGCACTCGTTGCCGTCTGCGTCGCGGTGGCGGTGGCGTGGTGGGTCGCGGGGCGTTTCCTGCGGCCCTTACGTGAGATGAACGAGAGCGCACAGGAGATCTCCGCCACGGACCTCCATCGCCGCCTCGGTGTCGCCGGGCCGGACGACGAGCTCACCGAGCTCGGCCGGACCCTCGACGAGCTGTTCGGGCGCCTGGAGGGTTCGTTCGAGTCCCAGCGGCGTTTCGTGGCGAATGCGTCGCACGAGCTTCGGACCCCACTCGCCGGTCAACGTACGTTGTTGCAGGTGGCGTTGGCGGATCCGGACGCCGGCGCGGAGAGCTTGCGCCTGGCCTGCGAGGAGGTGCTGGAGTTGGGCGAGCGCCAGGAGCGACTGATCGACTCGCTGTTGACCCTGGCGAGCAGCGAGCAGGGGCTCGAGTACCGGGAGCCGCTCGACCTGTCATCGGTGGTTGACGGTGTCGTCGCGTCGCGGCGGGAGCTCGCTGCACGGGTGGGCGTCATGCTGCAGGTGTCGCTGGCGCCGGCGGCGGCAAGCGGGGACGTGAGTTTGATCGAGAGTCTGGTTTGCTGTCCGGCATGATACCGCCGTTATCGGGTCAATCTTATAGTTGCCAACGACAACTATGCTCCGGTTGC
>JBKQLZ010000199.1:0-9141 GCA_052146895.1 Acidimicrobiales bacterium | reverse complement strand
ATTCCAGTGGACCGCCTTCGGATGGACGTCGACGACCCACGACAGACTCGGCACACCGCCAATCCCTGTGTCCCCGGCGACTCCGAGGGCGCCCGCATTGGATGGTCCCGCGAGCACGAGGTGCACTGCCTCGATGTCGGTGAAGAAGCCCCGTCGACTGACCAGCTGCTCGCAGATGCGCTGAGGGGAGATGACGCCGGGCGGCAGCTTGAGCGATGCCAAAGTGGCGCCCCCATTCGTGGAGCTGCGAGATCCCAACCCCCGAGCACCACGCCAACGATGCAGGTGGTGAGCCAGAGCGCGCGCCTCAGCACGACCTTGATGCTTCCACGAAGCGAGCTGGAGCAGGACGCGGTGCGCGTGCTTGCAAGACCGCACTGGCACAGTCAACTTCGATGAAGTATTTCCCAAGTCCGGACGGACCGTAGGCCTCGCAGCTCGACACCTTGTGTCTCTTAAGAGCGCCGGGGAAGACGAACGGCACGACTGGTTACCGATGAGCGACGTGACGTCTCTCAGTGTTGAAGACTTTGAGGCTGCGAAGGACTCCGCGTTTGATGATCCCGTCGTCGAGGGTAGCTAGGCCCTGCCCCCCTAATCGCCCGTCTCCCTTTCCTGCTCCGGCGGCGCTGGCTGGGCCGGTCGCATGTGACGCCCGTGGCCGTACGGTCTCTCATGTGGAGCACGTCCTTTGGATCGGGGGTCCGCCGCGAAGTGGGAAGACCACGGTCGCGAGGCGGCTCGCTCAGCGGTACGGGCTGCGCCTGTACAGCGCCGACACGATGACCTGGGCGCACCGGGACCGAGCTCTCGCCGCAGGGTCAGCGCCGGCGCGGCGCTGGGAGTCGCTCTCTCCCGCCGAGCGATGGGAGCAGCCGACTGACCAGCTGCTCGAGATGTCGCTGCACGCTGAGCGGGGTCTGATGATCCTTGATGACCTACGATCGCTGCCGCACGCCCCCCTGATCATCGCTGAAGGCTCGACGCTCCCTCCCTCGGTGATCTCGTCGGGGATAGCCGACCGCGCAGACGCTCTCTGGCTGCTGCCAACAGCTGAGTTCCAAGGAGCGCAGCTCGCGGCCACAGACACGCCCGAAGCGCAAGCGAGGCTCTACCGGCTCCTGCGGCGCATCGCAGAGCACGACGTCCGGGAACACGGCGTGCCGTCCATCACGGTCGACGGTTCGGTAGCGGCGGTCGGTGTGGCCCGGCTCGTCGAGGCGCACTTCCTGGTCAAGTTGGGAGAAGGTCCACGGGCCGAGACCATGTCGGACCGACGAGCGCTCCTTAGGGAGGTCAACGCGGCGATCGTGGCCCAGGTTCGCGGCTACTACCGGCGACCCTGGGCGACCGGCGACCCCGACGTCGTCGAACAGCTCTTCGTGTGCGAGTGCGGCAAGCTCACCTGTGATGCCGACGTGGCGGCCGCCGTAGATGATGCGGCTGCTCGACCGGTGCTTGCTCCCAGGCACTCGTGACTTGCTGAGCTTCCTGCTCGGCCAGCCCGTCCCGTGCGGTCGCCCCATTTGGATGTGAGAGTCACACCACCGGCGTCACGATCTTTCCCGACCCGCGGCCCCTCGGCCCAGGGAAACCGGCCAGGCCAGGCTGAGCCCGACTGCCAGACACGAGGCAACAACCTGCTGCACTGGGAAGGGCTGGGAGGGCTGTCTTCGCTGGAGGTCACGCCAGGGGAGTAGGTAGCGGTGCCTGTGGGGCGCTCACCGTCCATAATCGGTGAACACCTTCAAGAGCTGCGGCGCAACGGAGGTCAACTTGAGACGAACCCTCATCCTCGTGGTCCTCGGAGTGATCCTGGCAGGAGCGGGCATCGCCGTCGGTCGCTACGTCGTGCCCGCCTCTACCGCCTCAAATGCGACTCAGACCACCACGACATTGGAGCCGACTTCTACAACGTCGGTCGGCACCACCACCACATCGCCACCAGCGACTACGGCCGCTCCTCGAAGCGGAACCTATAGCAACGGAGGTCAGGGCACCCCCCACTATTTCGTGTCGCTCACTGCAGAGGCGAATGGCAAGCTCAGCGGATCCGTACAGTTCCTCTATCAGGATGGGCAGACCTCGGTGGTCTTCACCTTTTCGGGAACCTGGCAGAGCGGAGTCGCAACGCTGACCCCGGAGACCGTTCCGCAAGATGGATCAGCCTCGCAGAATCCGTCAACAGTGCCGTCAGCAATCTCCATGCCGTATGGCCAGACAGGCCTTGAGCTTGGCGAGTGCACGGGCTATCTCCACTTTGCTGAATCAGAAAGTCAGTGCCAGTTCTCCTACTCACCGAGCGGCGCAGGTGGCTGACGCTGCCGGCCGCGGACTCGGCTGTTGTCTGACCGCCCGGTCTGCTCGTACGCGAAACCTCTCCCACAAGCTTTCGTGCGAGCATGACCATGGTGCGCAAGCTCGGCCTGGTGGTGATGATCGTTTCGGCGGTAACCCTTGGCGCCTGCAGCTCGACACCCGCGACCTCGCCCAGCAGCTCATCTCGACCGTCCTCCACGTCTCGGGCGACGACGACCACGATGAAGCCCGCCGTCGGTGTCGTGACCGGGATTGTCCAGCCGTGCACGGGTTTAGCGAGTTTCGCCCCCAGCCATGTGAAGGTTCAGCTCTACTCCAGTTCCACCCTCGTAGCTTCAGACACGGTCCGAGCCGATGCCAAGTACCGGTTCTCCATCGCCCCCGGGTCGTACAGGCTGAAGGGTTGGTGGGGCTTCCGGACCGCTGTGATACGAGCCGGCCGTACTCTCACCGTCAACTTCCCGGATCTCTGTAAGTAGTCCGTCCGCTCGCGTGACGTCAACACCTCTGGTGCGGCCTTCGAGCCGACTTGCTCGCGGCACTTTGCGCGGCCCAGCCAGCAGACCACTCCGACATTCTCCTCAGATATCGGACGCTTCCACGACCTGGCTGCGGATGTGAGACAAGGCATGTCGAACGGTGGAGCTGCGTTCGACTCCGAGGGCCTGCTCGACCTCGACCGCTGCGCCGGTGTCCTGCTCGGTCTCGCGGTCGGTGATGCCCTCGGTGCTGGTTACGAATTTCGCACTCCGCCACGAGAGATGCTGCCAGCGCGACCTATCCGGACGGCAGCTTGACTTTTGCGGGCTTCGGACCGAGCCTTTTCCCATTCACTCCTGCCCAAGCCGCCGAGTTCCATATGCCGTGGCTATCGGTCATTGGCGGGGTGCAGTACGAGTCGTTCGACTCATCGGGCAACCTGACCAGCTTCCGCTACATCGGTCCTGTCTTTGACATCTGTGCTGCTCTGTCCTGAGTTGCGCTCAGGCTCTGCGATGACAGGCGTGACCTCGTAGGAGGTAGGCACAACAAGGGAACTGCTCCCATTAGTACGGAGGTCCCCCGGTTCTGTCCGGGGGATGCTTCGCGCTCGGTAATTGGTGTCGTCAAGGCCGTGACCTGTCCGTAGGGTATGTCGGCCGTCGATCTTGGGTGCCTTTCACGGTCGCGAAGCCGAGCAGGTGCTCAGTTCTCTGAGCGGCGCCATGCGGAGTTACGGGGGCCAAGCGCCGCCACACGGCCGGGCCCGTTGATTAGGTCGCTCCGTATGACGCTTAGGTGGCCGTGTCGTCCGGGGTGTTGTGAAGCACCTCAGAACTGTCGTTCTGGTTGACCGTGCCACCGCTGTTGAATATCCCGCCACCGCCGTCGCTGGCTCCTGCGTTGTTCTCGTTCACTTGCGAGAAGTCATTCAGCGTGACGGTGCCCTCGTAGTTGTAGAGCCCGCCGCCGAGGTTGCCGGCCGAGTTCTCGTCCACCTGAGCGTCTGCTTCGACGGTGAGGGTACCTTGCAAATTGAAGATCCCGCCGCCTTCCCCCTCGCTGCCTGGCGCGGAGTTGCCTTCAATTTGGGTGTTCCCGTTCAACGTGACAGTGCCAGCCGACAAGAGTCCGCCGCCGGCGGCGCCGGCGAAGATGACGCCGGCTGGGGCCACGCCGCCTGTGATCAGCAGGTTGGTGAGCATGACCGTGGCTCCACCGTCGATCGTCATGACCGTGCCTGAGCCGTTCCCGTTCAAAGCAGCTGTCGGCATGCCCATGATCGTCAGGGTTCCACTGCTGATTTTGAAGTTACCTACGCACTCACCGGTCACGTCGAGTGTGTCTCCGCTCGTGGCGTCGTTGATGGCGGTCTGCAGGTCGGTGTAGTGCTCAGCCGAGGTCGTGTCGGTCACCTCGCACTGAGTCGCGGGCGTGCCCTGGGCTCCCGTTGCTGCCGGGCGGCCAGCCTCACATCGGCGCAAATCGCTGTCAAGGAGGACGGACGGTCCTAGCTAGGACCGGGAGGGGAAGTTCATCCCGCTAATGCTCATTGTCATCTCCGGCGTCCTGAGGCCGTTCAAGTTGAAGGTTATGTCCCGAAGCTCCGCTCAGTTCCAGCTCCGGGTTCGTCGGCCCCCGTGGCGCTGGCCTTGGCGAAGGCCGGACCGAGGCGACCAGTAAAAGACCGCGAGCAACACAAGGCCCACGACACCAACGATGAGTAGTACCAGGGCAAGAGGATGGACCACGCTCGCCATCTGCGTCCCCACGAACGGTCCCAGCGGACCGGGGAATGCGATCCGGTACGGACCAGGTGCGAAGACTCGAATCGGGCGAGCGGCGATGGCGAAGGAGCGGCTGCGAACACCGACCAGAAGTATTAAGCCGGCGCTGACGGTGAGCACTCCGAGAAAGGCGGCGAGGGCGATCGCCACGGGTCGTCGCCACAGAAGCGGACGGTCGACCGTCGGCTGGCTTGTCACACCGCGAGCCACGGCCCACGACGCAGCGAACCGCCTAGGGTCAAAGGCACTGTTCCCGAGCACGTCCTCAGCTGAACCCCCTTCGGCCTCCGCCTCTTCGAGGTCGGCCGAAAGGTCAGCGGCCATCTCGTTGGCAACGGGATCCGGAACTCCGAGCCGCTGCCACTCTCGGCGGCACTCGTCGACGAACTCGTTCACGGTGTTACCTCCGCTTTGGCCAGACCGAGAGCACCATCAACGGCGTCTCGCGTCCCCTTCCATTCACTAACACCCGTCTCCAGCGCCCTCTCACCCTCGGGTGAGAGGCTGTAGTACTTCCGGGGCGGACCGCCGTTGCTCGCCGCCCGACGGGTCTCGACCAAGCCATCACGCTCGAGCCTGCCTAAGAGGGGGTAGATCGAGCCTTCCCCGACGATGGAGAGGCCACGTCCTCGGAGCCGCTTGGTCATCTCGTAGCCGTATGCCGGCCCCTCGTCCATCACCGCCAGCAGGCAGAGGTCGAGGACACCCCGAAGCAGCTGACTCCGCCGGCCCTCTGGATTACCCATGCACCACAAGTTACCCGAGACTACCTTGCTTTGCAAGGCACAGCTCCAGAGAGATCGGCAGAGGAGGAACCTCGGCGCACTCAGGCCACCCGCTGACCTAGGTAACCGCGACTCGACTTTCCCGGCGACTGCGAAGGCGAGTTCTCTTTTGTCCTCGCCTGGGGCTTGACGCACCCGGTATCGGGTCCGGCCTCACTTCCTCTCGGCCGCTCAGAGCCTTCTAGGCGAGCTCATACGCCGAGAGATCTGGCGCCGACATGGCGTCGCGGAACTTGGACATCGGCCAGGGCCACACCGCCGGCACACCGCGATCGTCGAGGTACCAACTGCGACAGCCGGTGACCCACACCGTGCTCTGCGTGGCTTCGACTCGGTCCTGCTCGAAGGCGTCAAGCGCAGCACGCGTGGCGGCGACCTCACGGCACTGACCATCGCGCAGGAGCGCGACGAGCTGCAGGATGTAAGCGAACTGGCGCTCGGCCACGTCGATGAGGGAGAAGTTGCCCACGGGACCGTTTGGTCCGTTGAGCATGAAGAAGTTCGGGAAGTCAGGCACCGAGATCGACATATAAGCGGACGGTCGTGGATCCCAGACGTCGTCAAGGCAGACGCCGCCACGACCCACGATGTTCATGGGTCTCATGAAGGCGTCAACCTCGAAGCCTGTGGCCAGGACCAGTACATCGAGCTCGTGAAGCTCGCCGTCTGCCGTGCGCACACCCTTCGGCTCGACTCGTCTAATCCCGCTCGTGACGAGGGTCGACTGGGGCTGCTGTATGGCGTCAGCCGCCGATGAGGCGATGAGGCCCGTGGCGGCAAGTGCACCGGCCCGAGCACGCGTCGAAGTCTTACTCTGCGGTGCCGCCATAGCGAAGGCCTCCCCTTCGGCCCGTCGGGCCGCGTGGCCAGCCTCACATCGGCACAAATCGCTGTCAAGGAGGACGGACGCGCCGAGGTGGCGATCTGTCCTAGTTAGGCGGCAGTCGGGGCGCTCGTCTACGCAACTGACCACGCTGCATCTCGACTGCGACGACGCAGCCTTCTCACCATTGAGCGCCAGATCGCAAGGGCGCTTAACGTGCATGCTGCAGCGGGTGCTCGGCGCTCAAGAGATGGGTCGCCAGCCCCGAAGGGAGGCGACGATGGAGCGCGATGAGACGGAGAACGAGAAGGGGACCGACACCTCGGCAACCACGCGAAGGGCGATTCTGCTAGGAGGGGCTGTCGGGCTTGCAGGTCTCGTGGCCGAGTCCGTGATCTCGGCCCAACCGGCAGGCGCGACCGAGGGACAGAACGTCCTCCTCGGAAAAGACAACGCGGGTGCCACGGCACGAACCGGCGTCTTCTACCAGGACAACACGGTGCTGGGCGTCCTTGCAGACGGAGTCAACAACTATGGCCTCCAAGGACAGGACGACAGCACTTCTGGTGGGGTCGGCGTAGTCGGGCAGTCCACCAACGGCATCGGCGTCTCCGGGACGATCACGAACTCGACCAGCATCCACCCGGCCGTCCTCGGATCGACAAATGGAAGCGGTTGTGGCGTCTACGGCGAGTCCACCAAGGCAGGCGGCACCGGTGCGAAGGGCCAGGGGACACACGGGGCTACGGGTGTGTACGGACAGAGCGACACCGGAACAGGCGTGGCTGCGACGAGCACCTCAGGGGACGCCCTTCATGTCGTCGGCAGAGTCGTCTTCTCGCAAAGCGGTCTAAGCATGGTGGCTGCGAACAAGAAGAGCGTCAAGGTCACCGCGGCCGATATCACGACCTCCTCAATCGTTCTTGCCACGCTTCAGACCAAGGCCGGTGCCATCGCCGTGGCCAACGCCGTCCCGGCATCGGGGTCGTTCACGATTAACCTGACGGCGGCTCACTCAAGCCCTGTGAAGGTTGCCTGGTTCGTCATCGGATAGGAATTGGCACTCCGGCTCGAAGCGTCACCGGATTGGCCTCCTCGTCAACGCAAGCAGCGTACGACCAACAACGACAGCCTGAGCACCGGGGCCGATAGTCGCGGCAGCACCGGAATCCGGCCGGTCGGACAGATTCGCAGCTCGTGAATGTACGATCAGCCGCATATGGAGCCTTCCGGCCGCACGCTCAGGGAAGTCAGATTCAAGAGCAGCCTGCGCGGTTACGACACAGCGGAAGTGGACGCCTATCTCGAGCGCGTCGCCGTCGCGCTTGATGAAGGGCGGGCGGGACGGGTCGGCGAGGTGTCCGGGCACAGCATCACGCAAGTGGAGTTCAACGCCAGCTTTCGCGGCTACAACGTTGACCAAGTCGACGCTTACCTCTCAGACCTCGCCGCGGCGCTCGACCGCCTCTGAGTAGGGAGTCCTCATAAGGTAACCCCGTCGGCCGACCACCCCTGATCGGCGCGCCAGGCGCCCTCGCTCCTACCCTCAGATCGCCCCGCATCGCTCCGACCGAGACGTCACAGAGCGCCTGAACGGCCCGGCTGGTACCTGAGTGCTCAGTCCCGCGGCCGGCGTCGACGGGTTTGCGTGTCTCTGTCGAGCTTGCTATCCCGACAGGCTTGTGGTCTGGATGGCGGTCATGCTGCCGGTCTCAGCGAAGGTCTCCCCAGTGTTGCCCGCGCCGACACAGCTCACTACGGCCGGCCCGGACGAGGCGATCGTGGCGGCCACCGTCATCGCTAGCGTTCCGTCGTTCAGAGGCGTCTGATTCGGCCCGGCGAGGCCGAGTTGGACCTCGTCGGTCGCCGAGCCGAGGATCAGCTCGCACTCGGCCAAGTCAGTAGCGTCGCTCGGACTGTCGTCCTCAAGCCACACGTCTGCAGTCACGACGTAGGTTCCAGCCCCGAGGGTCATCGACATGACCGGGCTGAAAGTGGTTTGGAGGTGCACCGCTGAGCTCTCGCCGAAAGACTTGTAGAAGCTGGGTCCGACTCCTTGGACACCCTGCGAGCCCTGCGAGCCCTGCGAGCCCTGAGCTCCTTGAGCTCCTTGGAATCCCTGAGCACCCTTGACTCCCTGAGCACCCTTGACTCCTTGCGCGCCCTGTGCGCCGAGGACTCCTTGCGCCCCCTGCGCCCCTTGCGCGCCGAGCACTCCCTGGGCGCCTTGCGCCCCCTGGCCCCCTTGGGCGCCCGCTCCGCCCTGTGGGCCCTGGTTGCCCTGACTGCCTTGCGCGCCCTGGCCCCCTTGGGCACCAGCTCCACCCTGTGATCCCTGCGCACCGTTCGCTCCTTGGGACCCCTTGGCCCCCTGGGACCCCTTGGCCCCTTGTGCTCCGGCGCTGTTCCAGCTGACGAGCGTGGTGCCGCCGGCGCACTTCGGTGCCTTGTTTGCCTGCAGGCCCGTCAGAGCATTCGTCTTGTCGGAGTAGCAGGCGTAGAACTTCGTGGCCGGGGCGGCACCTGCAGGCGTCGTCGCCAGTGCTCCGAGCCCAGCGGCAGCCACCGAGGAGGCAATGAGGCCCGTGGCAGCGAGCGCACCAGCCCGAGCACGCGTCGAGGTCTTTCTCTGCGGAGTCGCCATAGCGAAACCTCCCCCTCGGCCCGTCGGGCCGCGTGGCCAGCCTCACAGGGGCGTAAACCGCTGTCAAGGAGGACGGACGTACCGAGTCGCCGATCTCCGATCGAGAGACATACTCTTGCCGTCATCAAGGGTCTTCTTACGGTACTGTGCTCGCGGGCGCGAACGATCAGCCGGGGGGTTTTCTATGTCGGCGAAGTGGACGATCCGAGCAACAGCTCTAGGGGCAGTCGGCCTTGCGCTAGCCATCGGGGTCGCAGCAGCCGCCCCTGCGGTGGCCTCAGCCGCATCGCCGACGACAGGCGC
>JBKQLZ010000198.1:0-6117 GCA_052146895.1 Acidimicrobiales bacterium | reverse complement strand
CTCCGCGGAGAGCGGGAGGTGCACGGCCAACTGGTCACCGTCGAAGTCGGCGTTGAACGCGGTGCAGACCAACGGGTGCACCTGGATCGCCTAGCCTTCGACGAGGACCGGCTCGAAGGCCTGGATGCCCAGCCGGTGCAGGGTCGGCGCCCGGTTGAGCAGCACGGGGTGCTCGCGGATCACGCCTTCGAGCACGTCCCACACCTGGGGGCGCCGTCGTTCGACCATGCGCTTGGCCGACTTGATGTTCTGGGCCAGCTCGGCGTCCACGAGCCGCTTCATCACGAACGGCTTGAACAGCTCGAGAGCCATCAGCTTCGGCAGGCCGCACTGGTGCAGCTTGAGCTTCGGGCCGACCACGATGACCGAACGGCCGGAGTAGTCGACGCGCTTGCCGAGCAGGTTCTGGCGGAACCGTCCCTGCTTGCCCTTCAGCATGTCCGACAGGCTCTTCAAGGGCCGGTTGCCCGGGCCGGTGACAGGACGGCCACGCCGCCCGTTGTCGAAGAGGGCGTCGACTGCCTCTTGCAGCATGCGCTTCTCGTTGTTGATGATGATCTCGGGAGCCCCGAGGTCGAGCAGCCTCTTCAAACGGTTGTTCCGGTTGATGACGCGGCGGTAGAGGTCGTTCAGGTCGGAGGTGGCAAAGCGCCCACCGTCGAGCTGGACCATCGGCCGGAGGTCCGGCGGGATCACTGGGACCGACTCGAGGATCATTGCTCTCGGGTCGTTCGCCCGGCGCCCCTGCTCGTCACGCCGGTTGAAGGCGGAGACGATCTTCAGGCGCTTGATGGCCTTCTGCTTGCGCTGGGCCGACAGTGGCCTGCGGCCGTCCGTCGGCTCGATGGCGTCGCGGAGCTTGACTTCCTCCTGGTCGAGGTCGAGCCGGTTGATGAGAGATGCGATCGTCTCGGCGCCCATGCCGCCCTCGAAGTACGCCCCGTAGCGGCTCTTCAGCTCACGCCACAGCAGCTCGTCCTCGATGATCTTGCGGGCGTGCAGGTCCGATAGCTCGCTATAGGCCTTCTTCGCCATGTCGACGTCGGAGTTGGCACGGTCGCGGACGGCCGTTACCTCGCGCTCGACCGCGCGCTGCCTGGCCCGTATCTCGGCATCCTTCGCACCGTCGGACTCGAGCTGAGCGAGCTCCTTCTCGAGCTCGGAGAGACGGCGCTCTGCCTCGATGTCCCGTGCACGCTCGATCTCGCCGATCTCCGTGTGGAGCTCGGCTTCGAGGTTGGGAAGGTCCGCGTGGCGCTTCTCCTCGTCGACGAAAGTCACGAGGTAGGCGGCGAAGTAGATGACCTTCTCGAGTTGCTTGGCCTTCAGCTCCTCGCGTGCCTCGGTGCCCATGAGTAGGTACGCAAGCCACGAACGGGTGCCGCGCAGGTACCAGATGTGGACGACGGGCGCAGCGAGCTCGATGTGGCCCATCCGCTCACGGCGGACCTTCGAGCGCGTGACCTCCACGCCGCAGCGCTCGCAGATGATCCCGCGAAAGCGCACTCGCTTGTACTTACCGCAGTAGCACTCCCAGTCCTTTGTGGGACCGAAGATCTTCTCGCAGAAGAGCCCGTCCTTCTCCGGACGAAGCGTGCGGTAGTTGATGGTCTCGGGCTTGCGGACCTCTCCGTGCGACCACGCACGGATGTCGTCTGCAGTTGCCAACCCGATTCGCAGCTGATCGAAGTCGTTTACGTCAAGCACCTCAGAAACTCCTCTCCGCTGCCCGGCGAGCGTCCTCCTCGTCGGAGCCCCGCTCGGGGCGGCTGATGTCGATACCGAGCTCCTCGGCCGTCCTGTAGACGTCCTCGTCGAGCTCACGCATCTCGATCTCTTCCCCGGACGTCCCAAGTACTTCGACGTCCAGGCACAATGACTGCATCTCCTTGATGAGAACCTTGAAGCTCTCAGGGATGCCGGGCTCTGGGATGTTCTCCCCCTTCACGATCGCCTCGTAGACCTTGACGCGACCGAGCACGTCGTCCGACTTGATCGTGAGCAGCTCCTGCAGGGCATAGGCGGCGCCGTATGCCTCGAGGGCCCACACCTCCATCTCGCCGAACCTCTGCCCACCGAACTGGGCCTTCCCACCGAGAGGCTGCTGCGTGATCATCGAGTAGGGGCCGGTCGACCGGGCGTGGATCTTGTCGTCCACGAGGTGGGCCAGCTTCAAGATGTAGACGTAGCCAACCATGATGGGGTTGTCGTAGGGCTCTCCGGTGCGGCCGTTGAACAATGTGGCCTTCCCATCGGTACCGATGAGCGGCCGGCCACGCTCGGGCGACTCCGGCGTGAGGGTCTCGAAGAGCTGCTGGATCGTCGGCTTGCGACCTGCCTGATCGACCTCGTCCCAGTGAGCGCCGTCGAACACCGGCGTCGATATCCAGCTCGTCGGGTCCGTCCGGGGCCTGGTCTTCGTCTCTGTGCCGCGCACCGTCGGGAGCGCCTGGCTGCCGAGCCCTTCCCAGCCCCATCTCGCCGCGTAGCCGAGGTGAGCCTCGAGCACCTGGCCGACGTTCATCCGGCTCGGCACGCCGAGGGGGTTCAAGATGATGTCGACGGGGGTGCCGTCTGCCATGTGCGGCATGTCCTCCACGGGGAGGATGCGCGAGATGACGCCCTTGTTCCCGTGGCGCCCGGCGAGCTTGTCGCCTTCGGAGATCTTGCGCTTCTGGGCCACGTACACGCGCACCAGCTGGTTCACGCCCGGCGGGAGCTCGTGCGAGTCATCGCGCGAGAAGACGCGCACCTCGATGACCTTTCCGTACTCCCCGTGAGGCACCTTGAGGCTCGTGTCACGGACGTCGCGGGCCTTCTCACCGAAGATCGCGCGCAGCAGGCGCTCCTCCGGCGTGAGCTCGGTCTCGCCCTTGGGAGTCACCTTGCCGACGAGGATGTCGCCCGGCCCGACCTCGGCGCCGACTCGGATGATCCCGCGCTCGTCGAGGTCGGCCAAGATGTCGTCGGAGAGGTTAGGGATGTCCCGCGTGATCTCCTCTGCCCCGAGCTTGGTGTCGCGCGCATCGACCTCGTGCTCCTCGATGTGAATCGATGTGAGCACGTCGTCACGCACGAGGCGCTCGGACAAGATGATGGCGTCCTCGTAGTTGAAGCCCTCCCACGGCATGAAAGCCACGAGCAGGTTCTTGCCGAGTGCCAGCTCCCCGTTGTGCGTCGACGGCCCGTCGGCCAGGAGGTCGCCCGCCTGGACGTGCTGACCCTCTTCGACGAGTGCCTTCTGATTGATGCACGTGTTCTGGTTGGAGCGCTGGAACTTCGCGAGCGGGTAGATCCGGCGGCCGAGCTCGGCCCCGAAGCGGTCCTTCGCCCCGGCCCGGTACTCGACCGTGACGTGCTCTCCCGCGACCTCGGTCACGGTCCCGTTGCCCTCGGACACGATGACCTCGCCGGCATCCCGTGCCGCGCGTGCCTCGATCCCGGTACCGATGTAGGGAGCCTCGGGCACGAGCAGCGGAACGGCCTGCTTCTGCATGTTGGCGCCCATGAGCGCGCGGTTGGCGTCGTCGTGCTCGACGAAGGGGATGAGGGCGGTCGAGACCGACAAGATCTGCTTCGGCGACACGTCCATGAGGTCGACCTCTGCCGGGGGCACGAAGTCGACTTCGCTCGTGGTGCCGTAGGAAGTCGACGTAGCGCCCACCCGAACGCCGGCGCCTTGCGGCCCGCGGCGCACGAGGACGCGCTCTTCGACAAAGCGGCGGGAGTCGTCGAGCTTCGCCGACGCCTGGGCTATGACGTACTCCTCTTCCTCATCAGCGGCGAGGTAGACGATCTCGTCTGTTACCTGGCCATCGACGACCTTGCGGTACGGGGTCTCGATGAAGCCGTGCTGGTTCACGCGCGCATACGTCGCGAGGTGACCGATGAGCCCGATGTTCGGGCCTTCCGGTGTCTCGATCGGGCACATGCGGCCGTAGTGAGAAGTGTGAACGTCACGAACCTCGAAACCGGCCCGCTCTCGCGACAACCCGCCAGGCCCTAGGGCCGAGAGGCGCCTCTTGTGAGCGAGGCCCGACAATGGGTTGTGCTGGTCCATGAACTGGCTCAGCTGGCTGGTCCCGAAGAACTCCTTGATGGCCGCGACGACGGGGCGGATGTTGATCAGGGTCTGGGGCGTGATCGCCTCGACATCCTGGGTCGTCATGCGCTCGCGCACGACCCGCTCCATACGGGAGAGGCCGATGCGGACCTGGTTCTGGATCAGCTCACCGACCGAGCGGATGCGCCGGTTGGCGAAGTGGTCCTGGTCGTCGAGGCGGTAGCCCGGCTCGCCGTTGGCGAGGTGGAGCATGTAGGTCGAGGCTGCGAGCACCTCGGACGGGCTGAGCACTCCCTGGTCCGGGGACGGGCGCTCGAGGTCGATGTCGAGGATCTCCGCGATCCGCTCGATCTCAGGCCCGAGCTTCCGGTTCAGCTTGTAGCGGCCGACCCGGGTCAGGTCGTAGCGACGCGGGTTGAAGAAGGCGTTCTCGAAGTAGACGCGTGCTGCCTCGAGCGACAGCGGCTCGCCTGGGCGTGCGCGCTTGTAGATCTCGAGCAGCGCGTCATCGCGGGTCGGAACGAGCTCGCGCTCGCGCTCCCACTGGCCTTCGAGGAAGTCGAAGTGACGCACGAAACGGTTGAGGAGCGCCTCGTCCTCGTAGCCGAGTGCACGCAGCACGACGAAGAGCGACAGCCGGCGCTTGCGGGCGACACGCGCCCCAGCGGTGACGTCGCGGTTCGGCTTCGCCTCGACGTCGAACTCGATCCACTCACCGCGGTAGGGGTGGATGGTGCCGGTCACGATCGTCTTCTGGTCTCGGCCGGGCTGGAAGATGACGCCAGGTGAACGGACGAGCTGGGAGACGACGACACGCTCGGTGCCGTTGATGATGAACGTGCCGCGGTTGGTCATCATGGGGAAGTCGCCCATGAATACCGTCTGCTCCTTGATCTCGCCCGTGGAGGCGTTCATGAAGCGGGCGCGAACAAAGATCGGCGCGGCGTAGGTGATGTCCTTCGACTTGCACTCGTCGATCGTGAACTTGGGCGGCGGGCGAAGATCCGGGTCAGCCGGATCGAACTCCAGCTCCAGACGCAGCTGGTCTGTGAAGTCCGCGATCGGGCTGATGTCAGCGAACGTCTCGGCAAGTCCTCTTTCGAGGAACCACTGAAACGAATCGCGCTGTACAGCAATTAGGTCTGGGAGAGGAAGAACCTCGTCCAGATTGGCGAACGAGTAACGCTCCGGGGTACGGGAACGAGAAGGCAAGGTCTACTCCTCGCGAGAACGGGTCGACCAGAAATGGGCGGACCGTGTCTGGGCGCGCGTCAAGGCAGCAAAACGATTGCGATGAGACGCGGGGAGGGCACGGCAACATGACAGCATACTCGCGACGCGGCGCGCGAGCAACCCCTGGAGCACAAGCCCCGGGGAAGGGTACGGGAGAAGTCGCCCGGCGTCAAGGTTTTTGCCTGACACCGGCCGACTCCCGCCCGATTGCGGGATCGGCGATTACTTGAGCTCGACTGAGGCGCCGGCAGCCTCGAGCTGGCCTTTTGCCTTCTCAGCGTCCTCTTTGGACACCTTTTCGAGCACCGACTTCGGCGCTCCATCCACCAGATCCTTTGCCTCCTTGAGGCCGAGGTTCGTGAGCGCACGCACCTCTTTGATGACCTGGATCTTCTTGTCGCCTGCAGCGGTGAGGACGACGTCGAACTCGTCCTGCTCTTCCTCCACGGCTGCCTCAGCTCCGCCACCCGCGGCCGGCGCGGCAGCAACAGCCACCGGCGCGGCGGCGGTTACGCCGAAGCGCTCCTCGAACTCCTTCAGGAGCTCGCTGAGCTCGAGCACGGTCATCGAGGCGATGCCGTCGAGGATCTCTTCCTTCGTGGTTGCCATCATTGCTCCCTGTTGTCTTGGTCAGTTGTCGTTCTTGTATGGGGTTATTCGTTGGCTGGCGGGTCGTCGGCTGGGCCGTCTGAGTCTGTGACATCTTCGGCGTCCGGAGAAACGGACGCCTCTTCCGCCACAGCCTCCGCCGCCGCACTCTCGTCCGCCGCGGCGTCCGCTGCCGGAGCTTCTTCGGCTTCAGCTTCCGCGGTCGGGCTCTC
>JBKQLZ010000197.1:0-9237 GCA_052146895.1 Acidimicrobiales bacterium | reverse complement strand
AGCAGCGGTTTCCCGCTGTTATCCCAGTCTTTGGGGCAGGTTGCTCACGTGTTCCGCACCCGTTCGCCACTAGGTCTTCACTGGTGTTGCCACCAGTTGAACCTCGTTCGACTTGCATGTGTTAGGCACGCCGCCAGCGTTCGTCCTGAGCCAGGATCAAACTCTCCATCGAGATCTCGACCCGGGCGAACCCGAGCCTTTGATCAGAAGAGCCGGTCACCGAGGACGGACCCCGATGACCAACTGGCACCAGAAACGGAAAAATGATTGTTGTCCGTTTTCCAATGCATTGACTTAAACTTGACGACCGCGCGTGCCTTAACGGCACAGTCGGTCGCCCGCACTGGCTTTTAGCTGTTCCTTCTCCGTTGTCAAGGAGCGACGACGGGACACACTTCCTCTCGGAAGGAGGTGCCACCGCGCTCCGCAGTCTGCGCGCCACGAAGGCGGACATCTGCGATGCTCCTCGGATTCCCGGGATGATTCCCGGTCCGAGGTTTCCGCTCAGAAGGGTTCAACCCCGTCCCAAGCGGCTCTGTACCTTAGCACAACGGCCCTGGTTGTCAAACAACCACCGTCGCGCCTTCGGCGCCCCAGAACAGCTTGCTGTACTGGGAAAGTAGATGTTAGCGGCCAGATCCAATAGGCCGTCCGGGCACTGCGGGAGGGGGTTCAGCGGACTCGCTCAACGACGGCCGACGCGAGCCGTCCGCGACACGTACGGGCTTCCACTCACCCACCACCGCCACGGCTCCTCCGCAGTTGCCAACGACGTCGAGATCCCGATTCGAGGACCGCTCTCAACGCCCTCGGGGACTCCATCATGCAAAGGCGACGACAGGGTGGCCAGCCGCACCCGGCTGGCAGGCGAGAGTAGATCCAACCCGTCACCGCCCCGATCGAGCCCCAGTGCCTGGCACACCTTTCCCGGTCCTGAGCAAAGGTCGCGGTCTCGAATATGAACATCCGGAGAAGTGCTCGTCACCCGCCCAACCGACCGTCGTTCGGCCATCAGCGGCAGCCCGCGAGTGGGTTCGAGCGCCCGAACGAGCACCGCGCCAGCCACGCCAACAGGCCGGCAGACAATGTTGCAGCAGTGATGCATCCCGTAGGTGAAGTAGACGTACAAGAGTCCTGGTTGGCCGAACATCACCCGATTGCGGGCAGTCTCGCCACGGAAGGCGTGAGAGGCGGCATCCTCTTCACCCCGGTATGCCTCTACCTCGACGATGATCCCGGCGGTCCCGCCGGTCGCGGCGTCGGCAACAGCCCTCGGGTCGGGACCCGCGCCCGATACCAGTACTTTTCCAAGCAGCAGCGGCGCCACCTCAACCGGGTCGCCGGCGAGAGCACCCCGGTAGGACTCGTCGAGATAGGTCAGCGGCGCTATAGCCACGTCATCCACGCCACCGGCCGCGCGAGCTCAGCGCGTCCAGAAGCTCAGACGCTCCGCGTCTACCTCGAGGCGGGCCACGAACCGCTGCATCTGCAGCGCGACGGCGTCCGGCCCCGCACCGCCCGCGCTCCGGTGCCGCCGCAGCGCGCTGCCAGGCTCGAGGAGCGTCAACGCCTCATCGCCGAAGGCTGGATGGGCCTCTATCAGCTCGGCGATAGGCACGTGGCGCTCGACCGACTCGCGGACGAGCGCTCCAACGGTCCCGTGAGCGTCCCGGAACGGAACGCCTCGAGCGACCAGCCACTCTGCCAGGTCGACGGCGACGAGTGCCGGCCCGTCAGCG
Organism: Acidimicrobiales bacterium; assembly: GCA_052146895.1. Classification (GTDB taxonomy): domain Bacteria; phylum Actinomycetota; class Acidimicrobiia; order Acidimicrobiales; family Bog-793; genus Palsa-601. Next base: position 7,498 of record JBKQLZ010000197.1, on the reverse strand, counting down.
GCGCTCTGCATGCGCTCGGTGTCGAACGTGACAGTCCCCATCAGGCCTTCCATCGCGACGAGTGCCAGAGTCACCTGGTCTATTGCGTCGAAGAGCGGTTCCTTGTCTTCTTGCAGGTCGCGGTTGTACGCAAGCGGGAGCCCCTTCAACGTGGTCAAGAAGCCCACCAAGTTCCCGACCAAGCGCCCCGCCTTGCCCCGTGCAAGCTCGGCAACGTCGGGATTCTTCTTCTGTGGCAGCATCGAGCTCCCGGTAGCCCACGCGTCGTCGAGTCGCATGAAACCGAACTCCGCCGTCGAGAAGAGGACGACCTCCTCGCCCATGCGCGAGAGGTGGATGCCGATGAGGGCGATGTCGAATAGTGCCTCAGCCACGAAGTCGCGGTCCGAGACGGCGTCGAGAGAGTTCTCGAAACGGGAGGTCATCGCCAATTCGGCCGCTACCTCGTCGGGCACAAGCGGCAGAGAGCTGCCCGCCAGAGCGCCAGCACCGAGAGGCGAGACGTTCAGTCGTTCGAGAGTGGCGAAGAGCCGGTCGACGTCGCGTGCCAACGCCCAACCGTGCGCCAACAGATGATGCGCGAGCAGCACAGGCTGCGCCCGTTGCAGATGCGTGTAACCGGGCAGGTAGGTGTGACCGGCCTCTGCCGCGCGGCGCTGGAGCGTTCGCTGGAACTCGATCACGAGGCCGGCCACGAGCGCCAGGTGTTCACGGGTGTACAGCCGAAGCGCCGTTGCCACCTGGTCGTTGCGGCTCCGGCCGGTGTGAAGCTTGGCGCCTACGTCACCTGCGAGCTCGCGCACGCGGCGCTCGATCGCCGTGTGAATGTCCTCGTCGCCGAGCTGGAATTCGAAGACCCCTGCCGCCAGCTCGTCCCCGGTCCGGCTTAGCGCCTCGACCAGCTGATCGACTTCCTCGAGTTGCAGGATGCCTGCCTTCCCGAGACCGTGGACGTGTGCGATGGAAGCTTCGATGTCGCTCGGGGCGAGTCGCTTGTCGAACGACAGGCTCGCGCTGAACGCCATCATGTCCTCGGCCGGCGGCGAGCCCATCCGGCTGCCCCACAAAGTCACTCGTCGCCTCCGTTTGTGCTGCTCTCCCGGCTCCTCTCCCGGCCCATCTCCCGGCCGACACCCTGCTTGGCAGCCCACGTCTGCACTCCGAGACCGAACACGCGGACGAAGCCCTCGGCGTCCTCGTGCCGGAAGGAGTCCGCCGAGTCATACGTCGCAAGGCCGTAGTCGTAGAGCCCCTCCGGGCTGCGGCGACCGACTACCTCGAGCCCTCCACCGGGCGAGCAACGAATCCGGACCTCGCCGGTGACATGCCGCTGGGTAGAGGACATGAAGGCCGACAATGCCTCGCGAAGCGGCGAGAACCACATCCCGTCGTAGGCGAGCTCTGCAAAGCGCGGCTCGAGGCGAAGTTTCTCGTGCGCCAGGTCACGCTCGAGCGTGAGCCCTTCCAGATCGGCGTGTGCCGCAATGAGGGCCAACGCCGCCGGGCACTCGTAGACCTCGCGGCTCTTGATCCCGACGCGGCGGCCTTCCACCATGTCCACCCGGCCGAAGCCAGTTGACCCGGCGAGTTCTCCGACGTGGGCGATCAGCTCGACGAGTCGCCTCCGGGTGCCATCGAGCGACACTGGAACACCGGCCTCGAAACCGATCACGAACTCGACCGGAGCACTCGCCGTCGGCACCGTGAGCGAGAACACGTCCTCGGGGGGAGCCTCCCAGGGGTCTTCCAAGATCCCGCACTCGATTGCCTTGCCCCACAGGTTCTCGTCGATCGAGTAGATGCGGTCGCGTGAGATGGTAATGGGGAGGTCGTGCTTCTCGGCGTAGCCGATCGTCTCTTCCCTCGTCATGCCCCAGACGCGCACAGGGGCGACGATCTCGAGATCGGGCGCGAGGGCACGCGTGCCGACCTCGAAGCGCACCTGGTCGTTGCCCTTGCCGGTGCAGCCGTGAGCCACCGAGTGGGCGCCGTGACGCCGCGCCTCAGCCACGAGGTGCCGCACGATGACGGGGCGCGACAAAGAGGAGACGAGCGGGTAGCGGCCCTCGTAGAGGGCGTTCGCCGCAAGGGTCGGCACGATGAAGTCCGAGGCGAACTCGTCCTTCGCGTCGACGACGACGGCCTCGACAGCGCCGGCTGCGAGCGCACGGTGCCGGATCGAGTCGAAGTCAGCCTCTTGACCGACATCGACCGCAACCGCAATCACTTCGAGCCCGAGCTCGGCTCCCATCCAGTGAACCGCCACCGAGGTGTCGAGCCCGCCTGAGTACGCGAGCACCACACGACCTGCCATGTCACGTCCTTCTTCCTCGGCGCTGCGCGCCGCTCCCTCGGCTCGCGGCCGAGCGTACCCACTCCATGCCTCTCACTGTCCCGCGATCTCTGCCAATTGCTGCCCGAGCAACTCCCCGCCGACCTCTTCTGCTGCGACTACGAGCACCGTGTCGTCTCCGGCGACGGTGCCGAGTGCTCCGTCGAGCCCTGACCGGTCGAGCGCGGAGGCGACGACGTGCGCAGAGCCGGGCGGGGTACGAAGGACGACGATGTTCACCGACCACGTCACGTCCACGACCCACTCGCCAAGCACGCGGCGGAGATGATCGGCCGGCGCCACCTGATCTCTCGGCAGCTCAGCGATCGCGTAGACGAGGCGCTCGACCCCGGGGACTCGAACCTTGACGGCGCCTACCTCTTCGAGGTCCCGCGAGACCGTCGCTTGGGTCGCGGCCACGCCTTCGCTCGCGAGAAGCTCCACGAGCTGCTCCTGACTGGTCACTTCGTGGTCCCCGAGCAGGCGAGCGAGCACATGTTGCCGGCGAGCCTTTGATATCCGACCTGTCGCCGTGTCGCTCACGACGCCTCCTCGACGACGCACTCCCGCAGGAACCTCATGATCCCCCGTGCCGCGTGCATCCGGTTGGCGGCCTGCTGCCAGACCACGCTGTTGTTGCCCTCGAGCACCCCGGCTGAGATCTCCTCGCCACGATGCGCGGGGAGGCAGTGCATCACGAGGACACCGTGGCGAGCGTGACTCATCAAGACCTCGTCGAGGCCGAAGCCGGCAAACGCCCGCCGGCGTGCCCACGCCTCGTCGTCTTGTCCCATCGAGACCCACAGGTCGGTATAGACGGCGTCTGCCAATGCGACCGCTTCCTCGGGCTGGGAGTAGCTCCGAACGTTGCCACCGAGCTCCTCGGCCCACCGCAGATCGGCTGCGCTCAGGCCGTAGCCCTCGGGCGAGGCGACGTTGAGGCTCATCCCCGCCCGCGCACAGCCGGCGACGAGCGAGCGGCAGACGTTGTTCGCGTCGCCCACGTAGGTCAGCACCCGGCCCTCGAGCGAACCGAAGTGCTGACGGAGTGTGAGCAGGTCCGCCACTGCCTGGGTCGGATGCTCTCGATCGGAGAGGAGGTTGATCACCGGGACACGTGCGCCGGCGGCGTCGAGTGCCCCAGCCATGCGCGCGAGCGTGGCATGCCGTTCCACGCGCGCAGCGATCATCGCGTGGTAGGAGCCAAGCGTCCGGGCGACGTCCTCGGCCGTCTCGCGCTTGTCGATCCCCACCTCCTCGCCCCGGATGGAGACCGGATGACCACCGAGTTGCACGACCGCCATCTCGCAGGCGTTGCGAGTCCGTGCAGACGGGTGCTCGAACACGAGCGCTACCCCTAGGCCGGCGAGCACGTGAGGGGCGGGCGAGTCCTCGGAGAGCTCGAGCACCCGCTCGAGCTCATCGGCGCTCAGGTCGGCCATCGAGAGCAAATGGCGAGTCATGCAAGAACCTTCCGCAAGATCGCGACGGCCTCGCCGATCTCCTCCGCCGTGACATTTAGCGGCGGCGCAAACCTGAGCACATCGGGTGCCGGGGCATTGATCACGAGGCCTCGATCGAGCGCCTCTGCTACTACCTCTTTCGCGCCCGGGCCTCCAGCCTCGAGAACCGCCCCGAGGAGCAGGCCACTTCCGCGGACAGAAGACACCCGGGGGAGCTCCTCGAGAGCCGAGCGCAACTGGGCGCCGGCTTCTCGCGCACGGCCAGGCGCATCAATGCGCTCCAGTTCGTCGAGCGTGGCGTGAGCGGCCGCGCACGCAAGCGGTTGGCCGCCGAACGTGCTGCCGTGGTCGCCAGGTTGGAAGACGTCCGCCACCTCTGCTCGTGCCCAGCAGGCGCCGATCGGCACTCCGTTCCCGAGCGCTTTCGCGATCGTGACGACGTCAGGAGCGATCCCCGCCTCCTGGAAGGCGAACCACCGCCCCGTCCGGCCGAGACCGGTCTGGATCTCGTCGAGGATGAGAAGGATGCCGCGTTCGTCGCAGAGCTGGCGGACAGCCTGGAGGTACCCTGCCGGAGCCGGCACGACACCGCCCTCGCCGAGGATCGGCTCGAGCAAGATCGCCGTCACGGCGCTCGCGTCGGCGGCGGCCTCGAGAGCGTCGAGATCGCCGAAGGCCACATGGCGGAAGCCCTCGGGCATCGGCTGGAAGGGCTCGTGCTTGTCTGGCTGTCCGGTGGCAGCGAGAGTTGCGAGTGTGCGCCCGTGAAACGATCCGTAAGCACTCACCACGTGGTGGCGGCCCCGGCCGCCGGCCTTGCGAGCGAGCTTGATTGCGCACTCGTTCGCCTCCGCGCCCGAGTTGGCGAAGAAGACCTTGCCCCCGAGCGGCGTCCCGTCCCCGACCAACTTGTCGATCCGGCCGGCCAACGGCTCCGCCAGCTCGTTGCCGAACAGGTTCGACACGTGCGAGAGCTTGCCGGCCTGCTCACACACTGCTGCAGCGACCTGGGGGTTGGAGTGACCGAGGGAGGTGACGGCGAGCCCCGACAGGAAGTCGAGGTAGGACTTGCCCGTCTCATCGAACAGCCGCGTGCCGTGACCCTCGACAAAACGCACCCTCGGCGGCGCGTAAGTCCTCATCAACGCGCTCTCGCTCATGGCTCGGCCACCATCGTGCCGACGCCTTCTGGCGTGAACAGCTCCAGCAGCACAGCGTGTTCCACCCGGCCGTCGAGCACGTGGGCACTCGCGACGCCATGGCGGACCGCATGGGCGCAGGCCGTCGCCTTCGGGATCATGCCGCTTCCGATGACTCCTATCTCGACGAGCTCGTCGATCTGACTCGGCGTCAAAGAGGAGAGGCGCGTCTTCTCGTCGGTCGGGTCAGAGCGGATGCCGTCGACGTCGGTGAGGAAGACGAGCTTCTCCGCTCCGAGCGCCTCGGCCACCGCACCTGCGACTGTGTCGGCGTTGATGTTGTAGGCCTGGCCTTTCGCGTCAGAGCCGATCGTCGCGATGACCGGGACGAGCCCCTCGTGCACAAGACGGATCACTATCGACGGGTCCACGGCCAAGACGTCGCCCACGTATCCGAGCGCAGGATCACGCGGGCTTGCGGTGATGAGACCGGCGTCCTCGCCGGACATGCCAACGGCGAGGGGCCCATGGATGTTGATCGCGCCGACGATGTCACGGTTCACCTTGCCGACGAGCACCATGCGGGCGATGTCGAGAGTGTCGGCGTCGGTCACGCGCAGACCGTCGCGGAACTCCGGCACCTTCCCGAGACGGGCCATGAGCGCACCGATCTGCGGCCCGCCGCCATGGACCACTACCGGCAGGATCCCGATGGAGCGGAGGAGAACCACGTCCTCTGCGAACAGTGCGAGCGCCTGCTCGTCAGAGCGCGCCTCGGGGTGGGCGTTCCCGCCGTACTTCACGACCACCACCCTCCCGGCGAAGCGGCGGATGTACGGGAGCGCCTCGAGCAGAACGGCTGCTTTCGCCTCGGGCGCGGAGGCCTCCATCGCCCTCACGACAGGCCTATGTTCTCGTCGATGTACCCGTGTGTCAGGTCGGCGCTGAGGATCTCACCCGTACCGTCGCCGAGCCCGACCTCGCAACGAACTTCTATCTCCGGGCCCTTCAGGTACACCGCGAGGGCCGCCTCGTCGTGAGAAGCGCTCATGCCGCCCCGGCAGACCGTGAAGGGGCCGTAGGCGACCTCGACGCGATCCGGGTCGAAGGCAATCCCAGCAGTGCCGAGCTCGCTCACGATGCGGCCCCAGTTCGGGTCAGCCCCGTACCAGGAGCACTTCACGAGGTTCGCGTCGGCGACCTTGCGAGCGGCGATCCTGGCGCTCTCGTCATCGGTCGCTCCCGAGACGAGGACCCTTACCGTCTTTGTCCCGCCCTCGGCGTCTGACGCCATCTGGTGCGCGAGGTCCTTGCAAACGGCGCTGAACGCAGCCGTCAGCTCCCCCGGAGCCAGCGGTCGGTTGACGGGTCCGGCTCCGCTCGCGAGGGCGACGACGGTGTCGTTGGTCGAGGTGCAGCCGTCGATCGAGAGTTGGTTGAAGGTGACGTCGACCGCTTCGGCAAGAGACTTCTGCAGCTCATCACGTGGCACCTCGGCGTCGGTCATCAGCACCGCGAGCATCGTCGCCATGTTCGGCGCGAGCATCGCAGCCCCTTTCGCGATCGCCCCTACGTGGGCACCGTTCGGGAGTTGGGCCGTGGCGAGTTTCTCGTGGGTGTCGGTCGTCATGATCGCCCGCGCCGCCGCGCGCAAGGCAACGTCGGAGCTCTCGAGCGACGCCACGAGCGAAGGGACGCCGCTTGCGATCGGCTCGAAGGGAAGCTCGATGCCGATGACGCCGGTGGAGCAGACCAGAACCTGATCGATCTCGAGCCCAAGGCCGGCAGCCACGAGCGCCGCCGTGTGCTCCGCGGTCGCGACGCCCGCTGGGCCGGTAGCCGCATTGGCACACCCGCTGTTGATCACGACCGCGCCCACGCGCCCGCCAGACGACGCCAAGTTGCGGCGGCTCACTTGGACAGGCGCCGCAGCAGCGAGGTTCTGGGTGAAGACCGCGGCAGCGCAAACGGCGCCGCGGCCGCCAGCTGTGGCAACGAGTGCCAGGTCGGGGGCGCCGTCCACCTTGATCCCGGCCGCCATCGAGGCCGCAGCAAAGCCCTCAGGGAGTACCGCCGTCATGGCGCGAGCCCAACCATCGGCAGACCGGAGCTCTCCGGAAGCTTGAGCGCGATGTTGGCGGCTTGGATCGCCTGGCCCGAGCCGCCCTTCACCAGGTTGTCGATCGCCGCGAAGACAACGAGCCAACCTGTGCGGGAGTCGTACCGGGCAGTCAGGTGGGCGACGTTCGAGCCGTACGCTTCGGCGGTCGAGACGAGTGCTGGGGTCACGTTTATGAACGGCTCGTTGGAGTACGCCTCGCGCAACACGTCGATCGCCTGCTCGGTCGAGGTGAGACCGGCGCCTGGGGCCGGCCGTGCATAACACGTGGCGAGGATTCCGCGAGTCATCGGCGCAAGGTGCGGCGTGAACAGCAGCGGTCCGGGGCCGCGCTCACCGCCCCCGTGCCTGCCGTACGGACGTGGACGTCCTCAGGGGGCGCCGAACCCGACGCGGCGGTCCGAGGACGGCGCCCCGACCTCGACGTAGGCGACCTTGACGACCG
>JBKQLZ010000196.1:0-6378 GCA_052146895.1 Acidimicrobiales bacterium | reverse complement strand
TGACGACGAGCGAGCCGTCCTTCACGCCGGTGACGACGCCGCGGAGCCCGTTCATGACCTCCAGCCGCTTGTCGTTGCGTAAGAACATCACCTCGTCGCCCTCGGCGTAGCCGCGCCCGCCGGCGGTGAGCAGGTCGTCTCCGAGCTCGCCGGTCTGTCGGAGCGCGAAGCGTGCGAGGTGGTTGAGCTCGGCGACGTCGGCTCGTGCGATGGCGTACATGCGAGAGCTCGGCTCGGTCGCCCGCGAGGCCACCCAGTCCGACACCATCGCCGCCTGTGCCGACGGCGCCGAGTCACAGAGGTGGATCCGGCCCCGCTCTGAGTAGGCGAGGACCGCCTCTCTCACCTCGCCGTGGCGGAGCTCGTCGAGCGCCTCGCGCTCCCACGGCTCGTGCTGGCGGCGGTTCTCGGTGAGGACGACAGCGTCGAGCTCCTTCGCGAGCTTGCCGAGGGCTCCTCCCGCCTCGATCTCGGGCAGCTGACGGTCGTCGCCGACAAGCACCACGGTCGCCCCGTAGCGCTTGGCGTGGAAGACGAGCTGCTGCAGGTCGCGGGTGCCGACCATGCCGGCCTCGTCGAGGACGATCACGGTCCGGTCGTCTATCCCGTAGAGGTTGTCGAGGTCCATGAACTTTGCGAGCGTGCACGAGGCGATGCCCGCTCCCGACTCGAGCTCGGCGGCCGCCCGTGCAGAGAGTGCGGTCCCGCAGACGACGTAGCCAGAGCGCTGGAAGGCAGCCCGGGCCGCGTCGAGGGCGTAGGTCTTCCCCGCTCCGGCCTTCCCGATGACGACCTGCAGCCCGTCGCCGCTCGTGGTCAAGTGGCGCACCATCTCTGCTTGCTCGTCTGAGATCGAGGGCCGCTCGGAAAGGACAGCCTCCACGATCTCCGGCGTCACGACGGCGCCGTGCCCGCGCATCGCTATCGCGTCTCGCATGAGGCGCTGTTCGACCTCGAGCATCCCTTTCGTCGTGAAGAGCTGCTCGCCGGCGCGGCCGACGCGCTCGAGCGGCACTGCTTCGGGATCTCTGAGGAGTGCGTCGACGCCTACCTCGATCTCGTCGAGGCTCGCCCCGTCACCGAGCTGCTCGGCGACGCCGCGGACGACGTCGCGGCGCTCGAAGGCCGAGACGCTCTCGGTCAGTCCCTCCCAGCCGAACAGTTGCGATCGGACCTTCTCGTAGTCGCCTTGTGTGAGCTGCGGCGGGCCGGTCCGCCTCGCGATCTCTTCGAGCTCGGGCGGAGACATGCCAGCCTCTCGGCACTGGCCGAGCCATCGCTCGCGAAGGCTCATGTGGTCGACGGCGAGCGAGTGGTCCTTCGCCGGCCGGGTGTCGAGGGTGGCGATCTCCCTCGCCCGCCCGGACGGCACGCCGCCCAGCTCGTCGAGGCGGGCGAGGATCTCGTGTCGCCGGGAGGAGAACTCGTCACAGAGCGCCTTCGGAATGCCGAGGATCTCGGCTGCACCCTTCACGACCGGACCGAACGAGAGGCCGAGGCTGACGGCGAGCTCGTGGCGGAGCACGGCCTGGTAGACGAAGCCGGCCGTGCGGACCTGGTTGTAGAGCGGATCGGCATGAAGGCTCGACCACCTGCCGTCGCTCGCCCGCACCACGTTTGCGACGAGCACGTGGGTGTGAAGCTGCGGGTCGCCTGAGCGGCTCGTGCGGTGCGTGAACCCGGCCGCCACGAAGCCGGACGTGGCGAGGTGGTTTACGCCGCCGCTTCCTCGCCTCGCGAGCGCGGCGTGTGATTCGAGGTACGAGATCGCGTCGGCGACGGCGCAGTGGTGCGCCTCACGCACCTGGGAGGCGACGGCGTCGGATCCGAGGCCGTAGAGCAGCGAGACCGACTTCGGGGCGGAGAACGTCAGATCGAAGCCGGCGACCCGGCGCTCGGGTGGGATGTGGCTCGAGAAGAGAGGTTGGCCGTCGACTGGCGACGACGCACCGAGCACGAGGTGGAGAGCCTCCGGCGTGACCTCGCCGGCGAGCGCGAGGTCACGACAGCCGGCGCCGATCCAGACCCCTGGTGACTCGCCCGCCCCGGTGTAGTACTCCTCGCGGCCCCGGGCGACCGTCTCGAGGTAGTAGCGCTGGGCACCTGTCCGTAGCTTCGCGATGCTGAGCACGGGTCAGCCCAGCCGTCTGTCGATGTCGACCATGGGCGCCACGGTGCATGCGAGGTATCGACACGAATATCGACACGGACCTCTACACGAGTATCGACATGGGACTCGTCGCGGATTGCAACCGAGACGGATTCGACTTTTTCCACGTAAATTCGAACATAGGCAGACACGCGCGAGGGCTACGGTCTTGTGCGTGTCTGCTCCCGCGATCGCGATGAACGAGATGGGTTGGCACGCGTTTCAGCAGCTCAGCCATACAGTCCTTCGTGAAGTGCTCGGACAGACAGTCGAGTCATTCCTGGACGGCAACGATGGCGGACGGGACGGGGCTTTCGCTGGACGTTGGAGTCCTGATGGCAGCAGCAACCTCGAGGGTGCGTTCGTCGTGCAGTGCAAACACACTTCCAAGCCTGGCTACAACCTCTCGCTTTCGGACCTCGACGACGAGTTGGAGAAGGCGTCGCGCTTGGTTGAAGCTGGGCGGTGCGACGTCTACGTCCTCATGACGAACGCCGGCGTTTCGGGAGCGAGCGAAGAGACAATCGTGGCTGCGCTTCGGGCTCGAGGGGTACGGGACGTGCTTGTCCTCGGGTCGACATGGCTCAATCAGATCATCGCGGAGAACAGCCGCCTCAGGCGCCTTGTTCCGCGCCTTTACGGTCTTGGCGATCTGACCCAGATCTTGGACGAACGAGCGTACGGTCAGGCGCGTGCCGTATTGGACGCAATGCGTACGGATTTAGCAAAGCTGGTGCTAACGGGCACCTATGAGCTGGCGGCTCGCGCTCTTGCCGATCACAGCTTTGTCGTCCTCATAGGCGCGCCCTCCACCGGCAAGACGACTATTGCAGCGCAGCTGGCTCTCGGGGCAGCAGACGATTTCGATTGTGCCGTCGTGAAGCTCGACACGATCGTGGATTTGCAGGATCGTTGGAATGCCGACGATCGCCAGCTGTTCTGGCTAGATGACGCTTTCGGGTCGACCCGGTTCGATCCCGCCCTTGCGCAGGCATGGATTCGAGCCATACCTAGTATCAAGGCGGCACTCGCGCACGGCAGTATGTTTGTGCTGACGTCTAGAGGCTACGTCTTTCAGTCGGCCAGAAGCTCTCTGAAGACGGGAGCGTTTCCCCTACTTAACCAGGCGCAAGTGGTGGTGGACGTCAGTGACCTGACGACCGATGAACGGTGCCAAATTCTTTACAACCACTTGCGTTTAGGCCCGCAGCCGAACAGCTTTCTTGCGGCGTTGCAACCCCACTTGGAGTTCGCGGCCGACCATTCAGGATTCACGCCGGAACTCGCACGGCGCGTGAGCGATCCGATCTTTACTACGAAGCTGGCACCCGGTTCAGAGGCCTCGGTGGACGACTTCTTCGCAAGGCCTAGTGACTTCCTTCGTGAGGTGATGTCGGGCCTCGACAACCATGGCCGTGCGGCACTGGGCCTAATTTTCATCAACCACAACTGGTTGCCGAGTCCAATCAGGCTGGGAGGACACGACCTAGATCTTGTCCAGCGACTGGACAGCACTCTCGGAGGGATTACCGAGGCGCTTGCTGCCCTTGACGGCAGCCTCGTTCGCAACATCGTCAAGGATGGGTCCCAGGGCTGGGTGTTCGCGCATCCAACGATGGTGGAGGCGTACGCCGACCTGCTTCGGAACCCGGAGCTCCTGCATCACCTCATCAGCGGGTTTCCGTTAGATGTTCTCTTGACCGAGATCTCGTGCGACGCGTCTGGCGTCGGAAGCTGGGTCCAGGTTCCGCCTGCTCACTACGAAGCGGTGCTCGATCGCTTGGACGAAACAGTGAGGGATGGCGAATTCGTGGGCACCACCGGTGAGCGTTCGGCTCAGACGTGGTTCCTCATAACGAGGTGCGATAGGGAGTTTCTGGGCAAGTGGGTTGCGCGCAATCCCGGACGAGTCTGGGACCTGCGAGAACCTGGCCTCATGCTCGATGCGGACGAAGATAACCGACTCGTCGCACGGCTTAACGAGTTCGGCTTATACCCAGAAGACCTGCGGGCCAACTTCGCGCAAGGGATGATCGCGTACTGCGTAAGCGGGGAGGACACCGGCGTTCTGTCAAATGAGAGACTCAGGTCGATTCTGTCTGAGTCCGAAGAAGCCGAGCTACATCAGCAGATCCGAGAAGTGCTCTTGAACGACATGAGTGGAGCGATCTACATGTGCGCACAGGGATACAGCTCAGAAGCAGATCCCGAGCTAGTCATGGAGCCCCTACGCGATCTCGTGTCGCGGTTGCCCGAAGAGTTTCCGGGTGATCCTGAGATATCTGCCGCTGCGGGGATCTTGAGTGATCGAATTGATGTGTGGGTCGCTGAGCGCGAGTGGAACAACGACGGACGCGATGGACCGGGCGCGTTCGCGCCGGGGCCAGAGGGCGACGTGCCCTCTGCAATTGTCGGCGAACGCAGCGTCTTTGATGACCTGGTGCAAGAGCGGGAGGACGGTATCGAGACGTGATGAGCCGAGCTCGCTGGGGTCACCGATCGAGACATGATGAAGATCCATAGCCTCGAGCTCGAGAACGTACGGTGCTTCGCAAGCACCCCGCGGCTCGAGTTCTCCGACTTCAACGTCCTCGTAGGCGGCAACAACGCTGGGAAGTCCACGGTTCTCGCCGCTATCCACACAATCCAGGCGGGCGGCGCACCGGTCGAGAGCTTGCAGCGGCTGGGGTCCGCTGGCCCCGCATCGGTTGTCATGGAGGTGACTGAAGCTCCGTTCGGGAAAGGACGGGTCCGCATTGAGGCTCAGGTTGCGGCAGATCACAAGCTCGTGCTCCAAATCGGGCCGCCGGGGCAGCAAGCTGGCACGCCAATCAAGCAGGTGCAGAACGTGCGCGACGGTCACGTCATCGTGCCGTTCCTAGCCCAACGCGAGATGTTCGGTCTGCAGGGTCAGCAACTGTCACGAGATGCCATCGACGGAGTGCAGCCCAACTTCCAGAACCTCACCGTGCGTATCAACGACCTGTTGTCGTCGGCCCTACCCGAATCCGACGTCTATCGCCAGGCGTGCGAAGAGATCCTTGGCACAGTGGTGACGTCGTTCAGTCAACAAAGCAGCGTCGTGCTCGGTCAGAGAATCAGCGCCCGCGAGAGCATTAGCGCTTCGGTCATGGGCAGCGGTGTGCCGCACATTGCAGCCTTGCTGCTCGAACTCTGCACGGCGAGCAACAAGATCTTCCTTCTCGAGGAGCCCGAGAACGCTCTGCACCCGCACGCGCTGCGGGCTCTTCTCTCGCTCATCGGCAAAAACTCTGGCAACAACCAGTTCTTCGTATCCACACACTCGAACATCGTGCTCACGCATCTCGGAGCTCTCCCGTCAGCCTCGGTCTTCGAGGTGACCCCGACGAGGCGAATCAACAACGTTCCAACGTCGACATGTTCGCCGGTCCCGGCATCCACCGAAGCCCGCGTCCGAGTCATGACTGACCTGGGCTACGCCCTCCACGACTTCGAGATCTACGAAGGCTGGCTGATACTCGAGGAGTCCAGCGCAGAGACTGTCATCAACGGTCTGGTGGTGCCGAAATTCTGTCCATTTCTCGCGGGTCGGATCCGGACGGTGTCGGCGCGGGGAAACAGCCGCGTCTCCCCACTGTTCGATGACTTTCAGCGCCTATTCCTGTACGCCCATCTGGAGAGTCGATACCGAGGTCGGTGCTGGGTCGTCGTGGACGGAGACACCGAGGGGCAGAGGATCGTGGCTCAACTACGGAACGAATACCAGGCCACGTGGGATCCTTCCCATTTCAAGACCTGGTCAATGCCTTCCTTCGAGGACTACTACCCTGATCATTTCAGAGGCGAGGTCGAGGCGTTGAAGTCACTAACCGGCCCGGAGCTCGGTGAAGCCAAGGGCGCCCTTGCGCTCGAAGTGACGAAATGGGGTCTCGCGAGCGAGCTGAACGAGCAAGCCTTCGCCAAGTCCGCCACCCATGTCATTGCTACCATCCGCGAGATCGAAGCCGGACTTGGGATCTCCGACACATGAGCTAGAGCAGCGCGACGCAGAGTCACATCGAGTCGGCGCGGCACCATAACGAGGGTTGACATCGAGCACCGATGAACGTCACTCATGGGCGGCACACACATGCACGCCTTCGGGTGCAGGCCGAGCGCCGCACATGTGGCGTCAACATCGCCCTCACACTCCGTTGCTTGCAGCAAGGCAACCAAGCCGGATTCGAGCGACTGCTCTCGCACTCACC
>JBKQLZ010000195.1:0-3933 GCA_052146895.1 Acidimicrobiales bacterium | reverse complement strand
ACACGCCGAAGTCCGCCGGTGTGCCGGAAAGGACGCCCGTCGTTGGGTCGAGGTTGAGCCCGAGTGGAAGCGTCCCGGTTCCCACCGCGAAGGTTGCCGCGGGCTCGCCGCTCGGAGTTGAGGCGGTGAAGGTGTAGCTGTAGGCCGAGCCTGCCGCCGCCGAGGCCGGCGGGGTCGCAGCTGTCAGCGTCGGCGCGGGCGCGTAGGCGGCGACGCCTCGCGGCTCGGAGAGCCCGACTCCCAGCGGGATCTGCGACCCGCCGTCGACTGGAAGCTCGATGACGCTGTTCGCCCCCGTGTTGGCGATGAAGACGTCACCCTTCGCATCGGTGGCGACGCTGCGCGGGTCATCGAGCCCGCTCGCCACGACCGAGGCGGGAGCGCCACTAGCCGGGAGCTTCACCACCTCGTTGGCCGACTGCTCGACGACGAAGAGGTCACCTGCGGCATCCACAGCGATGCCGGCCGGGTCGGTGATGTCGCTCGCAACGACGCTCTGGGCGCCCGCCAGCTCGCTGAGGATGCGGTTGTTGCCGGTGTCGGCTACGAAAACCTCTCCATCCGCAGCGACCGCCACGCCTTCGGGGCCGCTCATTCCGCTCCCGAGGGTGGACTGGGTGCCGGTTCTTGCAGAGATCTCTTCAACGCGGTTGTTGCCAGTGTCGGCGATGAACACGTCCCTGGCGTTGTCGACGGCAACGCCGCTCGGAGCACTGAGTCCGGTGCCGATGTCAGTGGCCGAACCGCCGCCCGGCGGGAGCTTGATGACGGTGTTGTTGCCGCTCTCGGCAACGAACTCGTTACCGGCGTTGTTGAAGGCCACTCCCGTCGGGTTCGACAGGCTTCCGGCAAGAAGCGACTCGCCCACGCCGCTTGCAGGGACCGCGAGGACGCGGTCGTTTCCCGAGTCGGCGATGATCACCGCGCCAGGCGTCGGCGCACCACCGCTCGTGGAAAGAGTGACGGTGATTGTGGCAGACGGTGCAAGGGTGGCGTTGGCGGCATTCTCCGTCTCGATGACGAACGGGTAGCTCCCGGCAGTCGTCGGGACGCCGGAGAGCACCCCCGTGGTGCGATCGAGGGTGAGCCCGGGCGGAAGGCTGCCGCTCCGGACAGCGAACGGCGGTGAGGGCTCGCCGCTCAGCGCCGTCGCGCTGTAGGTGTAGCTGTACGGGGTGCCAACGGTGGCAGCCAGAGTGGGCGTGTCGTCGACGAACGTTGGCGGCGGCGCGAACACAGCAACCCCATAGGGCGCGACGTAACCGATGCCGAACGTCGAAGACGTGCTGCTGCCGGCGGGGACCTCCCAGACGAAGTCGTCGGGGGGGTCAGCGACAAACATGTCGCCGACTGCGTCAAGGGCTTCCGCCTCCGGATAGCCGACGTCGGAAGAGAAGACATGAGCGCTGCTGCTCCCGGCAGGAACTTCGAGCACCTCGTCGGTGTTGGTATCCCCGATGTACAGGTCCCCGGCCGCGTCAACCGCCATCTGTGCGATGCCGGCAATGCCCGACACGACGACGCTCGCTGTCGTGCTGCCGGCCGGCAGCTTTAGCACCTGTTGCGTGCCGTACTCCCCGATGAAAAGGTCGCCCTCGGCGTCGACGCCAACTCCAGTGACCTCGCCCTTTTGAGAATAAACCGTCTCCTGCTTGCCGTCACCGGCGGGGATCTCGTAGACAACGCCACCAGAGCCGGTCCCATGGCAGCCGACGAAGACATCTCCGGCGTCGTCGACGGCAAGTGCGTCAGGCTCGTCGAAGTCGGAGTCGAGCGTGATCTGGCCTCCGCCGTTTGCGGGCTCCTCCACGACGCGACTGTTTCCGTAGTCGGCGACGTAGATGTTGCCCTCGGAGTCGACGGCTACCGCCTCGGGATCGGCCAGATCGGTGCCGGTGATTGCCTCGGTGGTCCCATCGGGGGCAACTATCTCCACTTCGTCGGCGGAAGCGTCCGCGACGAACACGGTGCCTGGCGCATAACCGCTCACCAAGACCAGCGTGCTCGGTCCGATGGCGGCCTTCGTGCCGCTCTTGGCTTCGACTACGAACCGATAAGACCCGTCCTTCGTCGGCCTCCCGGACAGCTTGCCTGTGATCGGGTCGAGGGTGAGACCCGGCGGCAGGCTCCCGCTCGAGACCTCGAAATGCCAAGCTCGCTCGCCGACAGCCTTGTACTGGAAGGAGTAGCTGCTCCCGACGGACGTCTTGGACGGGGGCGCACCGGCGATGATCCTCGGTGAAGCGTTGTGGGCCTCAGGCCGGTCGATCCCCTTGATGCTCGTGGCAACAGCCGGTCTGACAGGCCCGGCGACGACAGCGACAAGCGCTGCTGTCAGCGTGGCAACGAGGACCAGCGGCAACCGGCGCACCCGGGACGCGGCCCGCCGATCGGGCCGACCCGTGCTGAGGCAGCTAAGCGAAAGGCCCTGGCGCTGCTCGTCTGGCACATTACGAGGGCTGTGGGGCACCTCAGGACCCGTCCGTGCCCATCGATGACATCCCTTCGAACCCTTGCTCCAGTGGTGCCGAATCTTCGTCGCTGGAGCAGCGAGACGAGCATAGCAATGGCCACGGAGGCTTGCTCGTGGGTCCACCTTCCAGCGATGGCGCGCCCCCTCGGATGAACTAGCGCTCGGCGAGCTCCTCGATCGCAGCCTCGATCACCCCGGCGAACTCCTCGCGGGCGAGCTCGGGAGTGAAGAGCGCCGCCCGAGCCCGACCCTGCTCGACGAGCGAAGAGCGGAGGCTCTCGTCGTCGAGCACGCGGTGCACTGCGGCGGCGACAAGCGAGGGCTCCTTCGAATCGAGGACGACACCAGCCTCCCCCACGGTGTCAGGCACCGCGGCAGCCCCGTACACGACGATCGGCAGCCCGTGGTGCATTGCCTCGAGAAGCGGAGCGCAGAATCCCTCGTGATCCGAGCACCCGACGAAGACGTCACAGGACTCGTACAAGGCCGTCAGCTCCGGGGCACCGATCGAGCCCTCGAAGTGGACGGACCCGGAGATGCCGAGCTCCTCGACGAACTTCCGGACCCCGAGCGCGTAGGCAGGGCAGGCATCTCGCCCGACCACGTGAAGGCGAGCCGCTCCGTCGTACGCGCGCAAGTACGCCGCAAAACCCATGACGAGATCGTGCTGAGCCTTGTGAGGCAGCATCTGTCCGACGTACAACCAGTCCGCGCCGCCCTCGCTTCTGGCATCCGCCATGTCGGCGAGGCGCCGCTGATCCGGCGGCACGTCGAAGTTCGTGCGGTCGAGCATCAGCATCGAGACGACGCTGCGCCGGTAACCCCACTCCTCGAGCTCCTTCACGTTGTACGCCGAGTCGCCGATCCCGAGTGACACGAGAGGCGCGAGCTCAGCAAGCTGCTTCCGGCCGAGGCGAACCTCATCCCCGAGGGACGGCATCCACTTCTCCACGAGATTGGCCGGGGTGATGTTGTGGTAGTCGACGAGCTTCACCCCGGGATGGGCAGCCACCACATCCGCACCGCGGCTACCGATGGACGCCTGATAGCAGACCCACTGCCGGTCGCCCGACTCCTGCGGTAGCTCCGAGACCGGATGGGCGCGCCCTGCCATCTCCGGTCCCATCGTGACGGCGTAGATCTCCGAGACGAAGCCGAGAGAGCGAAGGACGCGTTGCGCCTCGAGATAGTGAAAGCTCACCGCGTCGCGGTCGACGATCGACGGAGTCACCTGGTCGATGCGCGTAGGCCGGCCGCGTGCCTTTCCTCCGGACAACCTGAATCCTTTCGATCCCTGCATGGGGAGTTCACCGAACATGCTCACCGCCGACTCGATTGCCGTGGCGAACTCGCTCCGCGCGCGCTCGAGGGTGAACGTGGCGACTCTCGCCCGGCCCCGTTCGGCCAGGGTATCTCTCAGGCCCTCCTCGGAGAGCACCCGGTGCGCGGCTGCTGCCACG
>JBKQLZ010000194.1:0-2804 GCA_052146895.1 Acidimicrobiales bacterium | reverse complement strand
ACACCGTCACCGCCTGGGGGCTGAAGGACGGCTACTTCGTCGACGCGGCCGAGGCGGCGACGTTCAACGACGAGCTGAAGCATCTCATCGTGGAGCAAAAGGCCGCATTCAACTCTCCTGTCTGGTTCAACATCGGCGTGAAGGGCGTGCCGCAGCAAGCGAGTGCGTGCCAGCCGTATGACGCCTTGGTGTCTACGCCTGAAGGTCTCGTTCCGATCGGGCGGCTCGTCGAGGACGGAGCAGTCGGCTCGAAGGTCTTCGACTCCCGCGGAGTGACGCAGATCGTGGCCGTGAAGGCGAACGGGCGCAAGCACGTGCTGCGCCTTACAACGAAGTCCGGCCACCAACTCGACGTGACTGCAGACCACCTCGTTTGGCGGGCGAGCGGGCAAGAGACGGGTCGTTTCGTCCCCGCCGGCGAGCTCGAGGTCGGCGACCAGCTGACTTGGCATCGCACGGACGCCTGGGGAGACGGGGAGATCGCGCAGCGTTCGATCGCCGAGGCGGCGCTCGCTGGTTGGTTGCAGTCGGATGGCTTCTGCGGTCGGTACGAGGGAACGAACCGTTCGCTCACGATCGAGGCGATGACGGTTACGCCAGCCGAGCTGGATTGGGTGACGAAGGCCCTCGACGTCGTCCTTCCCGGTGTTCACCGGCACGAGCGAAAGGTGACGACACAGGACACGACGCTCGATTGTCGCCGGACGCGGCTGTATGGACGCGAGCTCGAGGACTTCGTTGCGCGGTGGCAGCTCGAGGAGCGCGGTGCCGGAATGTCGGTTCCAGCACACCTGTTGTCAGAACCTCTGCCGGTCGTTGCGGCTTACCTGAGGAGTCTCTTCCAGGCTGAGGGTTACGTCACGGTTCGCGAGACGTCGGCCGCTGTCAGCTTCGACATGATCTCCGAGGGAATCGTTCGTGGTGCCCAGGCGCTGCTCGCTCGGTTCGGGATCTTCTCCCGGGTGTCTTTCAAGGCAGATCGTCGTCACGATCGTCACGGATGCTGGAGCCTCTCCATTCGGTCGCTCGGCGACCGCCGTGCGTTCGCCGACGAGATTGGGTTCGTCGATCCCCGTAAGACGGCGAAGCTGATGGAGTCCTTGGGGTTGCCTGGCCTTGCGGCTCACCCAACAAAGCGTCTCGAGATCGCTGCGATCGAGGACATCGGCGAGACCGATGTCTACGACATCCAGACCGAGAGCGGCGAGTACCTGAGTGCCGGGCTTCGTGTCCACAACTGCTTCATCCTGGCGGTCGAGGACTCGATGAGCGCGATCCTCAACTGGTACGTCGAGGAAGGGACGATCTTCAAGGGCGGCTCCGGATCAGGCGTGAACCTTTCCCACATCCGCTCGTCGAAGGAGCTGCTCCAGGGCGGCGGGACGGCATCCGGTCCCGTCAGCTTCATGCGTGGCGCCGACGCCTCCGCCGGCACGATCAAGTCGGGTGGCAAGACAAGACGCGCTGCGAAGATGGTGATCCTCGACGCTGACCACCCGGACATCAAGGAATTCATCTGGTGCAAGGCGAAGGAGGAGCGCAAGGCGCGCGTGCTGGCCCAGGCTGGCTTCGACATGGACCTTGACGGCACGGACAGCCACTCCACTCAGTACCAGAACGCCAACAACTCCGTCCGGCTGACGGATGCCTTCATGGAAGCGGTCCTCGCCGACGCCGATTGGGATCTCACCGCCCGGACGACGGGAGAGACCGTCGAGACGATCAAGGCGCGTGAGCTCTTCGGCCAGATCGCTGCCGCGGCGTGGGAGTGCGCCGATCCCGGTCTGCAGTACGACACGACGATCAACAAGTGGCACACGGCTCCGAATACCGGCAGGATCACTGCCAGTAACCCGTGTAGTGAATATGTACATCTCGACAACTCGTCCTGCAATCTGGCCAGCCTCAACCTGCTGAAATTCAGCGACGAAGGTGGGACCTTCGATGTCGCCGGCTTCCGGGCTGCAGTCGAGGTCGTCTTCACGGCACAAGAGATACTGGTAGGGAATGCTGATTACCCGACCGACAAGATCGGTGACACCACGCGGCGCTTTAGGGAGCTAGGCCTCGGCTACGCGAACCTCGGCGCACTGTTGATGTCAGAGGGCCTGCCATATGACTCCGACGAAGGGCGCACGTGGGCCGCCGCGCTCACCGCCCTCATGACGGGAGCTGCTTACGAGACATCCGCTCGGACCGCCGCTCGCATGGGACCGTTCGCCGGTTTCCACGAGAACTCCAAGCCGATGATCGAGGTGCTGAAGATGCACCGGGCTGCCGTCGCGCAGATCGACGAGGAAGTTGTTCCCACCGAGCTGCTGTCTGCCGCGCAGGAGGCCTGGGACTCGGCCGTCGAGCTGGCGGAGGAGCACGGTGTGCGC
Organism: Acidimicrobiales bacterium; assembly: GCA_052146895.1. Classification (GTDB taxonomy): domain Bacteria; phylum Actinomycetota; class Acidimicrobiia; order Acidimicrobiales; family Bog-793; genus Palsa-601. The sequence goes on along the minus strand of JBKQLZ010000194.1, from coordinate 423 downwards.
AACTCGCAGGCGACCGTCCTCGCGCCCACCGGGACGATCTCGTTCCTGATGGACTGCGACACGACGGGGATCGAGCCGGACCTCGGCCTTGTCAAGACGAAGAAGCTCGTGGGCGGTGGCACCATGTCCATCGTCAACCAGACGGTCCCGCGTGCCCTCCGGCACCTCGGGTACACCGACGAGCAGATCTCCGACATCGTCGGCCACATCGACGAGCACAAGACGATCGTCGGGGCACCGTGCCTGCAGGCCGAGCACTTGCCGGTGTTCGCCTGCTCGATGGGAGACAACGTCATCCACTACTCAGGCCACGTGAGGATGATGGCCGCGGCGCAACCGTTCATCTCGGGTGCGATCAGCAAGACCGTGAACATGCCCGAGGACGTCACCGTCGAAGAGGTCGAGCAGCTCCACATCGACGCC
>JBKQLZ010000193.1:0-2721 GCA_052146895.1 Acidimicrobiales bacterium | reverse complement strand
GCTGGAGCTGCTGAGAGGCGAGAGGCCCCATTGAGCCGGCAGCAGGACCCCGGCGCGGACGAGCGTCACATGGCTCGAGCGGTCGAGCTCGCCCAGGGCGTGCGAACGACGACCTCGCCCAACCCCTGGGTCGGCAGTGTCGTTGTTGACGCCGCGGGCGACGTGGCGGGCGAGGGGGCGACGGCTCCTCCAGGCGGGCCGCACGCGGAGATCGCCGCGCTGGCCGCAGCGCGCGAACGCGCCCGAGGAGGCACCGTCTACGCAACTCTCGAGCCGTGCGCCCATCAGGGCCGGACCCCGCCGTGCACCGATGCTCTCGTCCGGGCGGGCGTCGCCAGAGTCGTGGCCGCGGTGGCGGACCCGGATCCCAAGGTGGCGGGCGCCGGGTTTCGAGCCCTGGAAGCTGCGGGCATCGAGGTGACGACCGGCGTTCTTGCCGAGACCGTGAGCGACCAGTTGCGCCCCTACTTCGTGCATCGGAAGACCGGCCGGCCCTTCGTCGTGCTGAAGCTTGCCGCGACCCTTGACGGCAGGACAGCAGCGCCAGACGGATCGAGCCGGTGGATCACCGGGCCCGAGGCGCGCCGCGACGTCCAGAGCCTTCGCGAACAGAGCGATGCCGTGCTGGTCGGGGCTGGCACGGTGCGGTCGGACGATCCCGCGCTGACCGTCCGCGACGAGAGCGGGCAGCTGTCGGGACGTCAGCCGCTTCGGGTGGTGCTGGGGCGCGCTCCTGCCGAGGCTCGCGTTCACCCGGCGCTCGAGGTCGACGGCGACCTGGGCACCGTTCTCGACGAGCTCGGTCGCCGTGGCGTCTTGCAGCTTCTGGTCGAGGGCGGCGCGCACGTCGCCCATGAATTCCACCGAAACGGCCTCGTCGACCGGTATGTCTTTTACCTCGCACCGGCGTTTCTCGGTGGAGACGACGGCCGGGCGGTCTTCGCCGGGCCTGGCGCGGCGACGATGGCGGACGCCTGGCGGGGCCGGCTCGTCTCGGTGTGCCAGGTCGGGGACGACCTGCGGATCGACGTGGAGCAGGACAAAGATCGCTGAACGCGACCGGGTCCGGTGACCTGCGAGTTCGCCGCGTTGCCGGCGCCGGTAGGCTCGTCGGCGAAGAAGGAGGGCGAGACCGCCGTGTCGTTAGGCACCATCGAGGACGCGATCGCCGCGATCGGGCGAGGCGAGATGGTTGTCGTCGTCGACGATGCCGATCGGGAGAACGAGGGCGATCTCGTGATGGCGGCGGAGTTCGCGACTCCCGAGAAGGTGGCGTTCTTTCTTGCACACACCTCCGGACTTATCTGCGTTCCCCTGACCCCCGAACGTCTCGACGAGCTCGAGCTGCCGCTCATGGTCTCGCACAACACCGAGTCCCAACGAACCGCGTTCACGGTCACGGTCGACTACCGCCACGGGACCACGACGGGGATTTCCGCAGGCGACCGGGCGGCGACGATCCAGGCGCTCATCAGCCCCGAGACCAAGCCGGCCGACCTAGCCCGCCCGGGGCACATCCTCCCCCTGCGCTACCGGCCAGGCGGAGTGCTTAAACGTGCCGGCCACACCGAGGCGACGGTAGACCTTGCCCGAATGGCGGGTTGCTATCCGGCTGGGCTGCTGTGCGAGATCGTCACGGCCGACAAGCAGCAGATGGCCCGCCAGCCCGAGCTCGAGCGGTTTGCCGAGGAGCACGGGCTCCTCGTCATATCGATCGCCGACCTCGTTCGCTACCGGCGCCGCCGGGAGAAGCTCGTCGAGCGGGTCTCAGCTGCCCGCATCCCTACCAACTATGGCGAATTCACCGCTTACAGCTTCCAGTCGCTCCTCGACGGGGAGCAACACCTCGCTTTCGTCGCCGGGGACGTGTCTGCTCACGAGAGCGTGCTCGTCCGGGTGCACAGCGAGTGCCTCACGGGCGACGTCTTCGGATCCCTCCGCTGTGACTGCGGTCCGCAGCTCGACGCCGCGATCCGGCGGATCGGCGAGGAGGGCGTCGGAGTCATCGTCTATCTCCGTGGGCACGAGGGACGGGGCATCGGCCTCAGCCACAAGCTGCGCGCTTACCACCTTCAGGACAACGGCAGAGACACCGTCGACGCGAACGTCGAGCTCGGTCTGCCCGTCGACAACCGCGAGTACGGAATCGGCGCCCAGATCCTCGTGGAGCTCGGCGTGACGAAGATGCGCCTCATGACCAACAACCCGGCAAAGTACGGAGGTCTCGAGGGCTACGGGCTCGACATCGTCGAGCGCGTTCCGTTGGAGTCCCTTCCCAACCCCGAGAACGTAGAGTACCTGCGCACCAAGCGGGAGCGCCTCGGCCACCTGCTGGGGCCCCTCAGCGATACGTCGGACGGCAAGGCCGCCCGGTCGGCCGTGCCCGAAGCCCTCGGCGATCTCGAGGAACTCGATGGCGGCCAGTGAAAAGACCCGCTCCGAGGCGTCGGACCGCCAGCCCCCTCTCGTGGCAGACCCGGCGGCTGGGCGGGGTGCTTCGTCGACTGGTCGGCTGACCCCCACGCATCGGCTGCCGCCGCAAGCTGACGTCGAGGGGGAGGCGATCTGGGGCTCGGCCGACGGAACGGGGCTCCGGGTCGGCGTCGCCTGCAGCCGGTTCAACGGCCATGTCACCGACTTGCTGCTCGCGGGGGCGTTGTCCGAGCTCGATGAGCTCGGTGTCAGCGAGGAGGATCGGACCGTCGCGTGGGTGCCGGGCGC
>JBKQLZ010000192.1:0-3232 GCA_052146895.1 Acidimicrobiales bacterium | reverse complement strand
CATGAAGTTCCACGGCATGTCGTAGTTGATCATGAGTGCGCAGGTCTGAAGGTTGAGGCCCTCGGACATCGAGTCGGTGCCGAGCAGGATCTTGACTTCGCGACCCTCACGGAAGAGACGCTTCAGGTCAGCCTTGGCGATGGGCCCCCAGGTCTTGCTGGTCGGGCTCCAGCGCTCGCCACCGCGACCCGACCAGCAGGCGACCCGGTCGCCGTAAAACGTGACGAGCTGGTCCCGCAGGTACTCCATCGTGTCGGTGTACTGAGTGAACACGATGGCGGTGTCGTGGATCCCCTTGAAGGCGTCGTCGAGCTCGTTGTGGAGGTAGGTCATCTTCGACTCGTCAGGCGGCCGCCGGCCGAGGTCCGCGAGGAAGTCGTCGAGTTCGGCCACCTCAGCTGCCAGGTTGAGCTTGGCTTCGGGAAGATCCCCGATGTCCAAAAGCCCCGAGTACTCGAGCGCGGCCAGGTCGTCGGGATCGAGCAGGCGAGACGCCACTGCGTTGCCGACGAGCACCGCTCGGCGCCGCTGCAAACTGCGCTCGATTGCCAGGAACGACGAGGTCAACCGCCTCCGGTAGACCGTCATGATGAACCCGAGGGGCTTCTGGTGCTGCGGGCCGGTCATGTAGGCGTCGTAGTACTTCGAGATGTAAGCCTCGATCCGCTCGTAGAGCTCTTTCTCGGCGGCCGTGAATGGCACGAACCTGTCCTTCACGTCCCGCACCGGAATCGTGGCCGACGCGTCGAGAAGCCCGATCTCCTTGTAGTAGCGAAGCGTCGAGCGCGTGGTGCGAAAGACGCGGTCGCGCATCGGCGTGTGCCGCCGCAGCCACTCGTCCATCCAATGCCTGGTGGTCGGTGGGACCTGATCGACGGCCTCGCTCGCCAGTCCGTTCTTGGCGAAGTCCCGGATCGGCTTCGACTTCGCAAGTCCCAGCTCGTCCTTCACCTGCTGAGTGAGTACCTGGTCGGGCTCGACGCCGACATCAGCAAAGAAGTCATCTGACATGCGGCGGAGAAACTCCCACTGCCTCATTCCGAAGGACTCTCGCAGCTCGGTGTAGTAACGGGTGAAGGTCTCGGCCGACTGGCTCCACCTCGGCGTCAGCCCCAGCAGCTCAAGAAGGTCCCACGCTTCGTGGGCGTGCATCTGCATCGGGGTGGCCGACACCAGGTAAAGCGCCGTCCACGAACGGCTGATCTTCATCGCCTGCAAGAGGGCCAGCAGCGTGTTCGGCGTGTCGGTGGGCTTGGAGCCCGAGCGGCGGGCGTGATGCGCCTCGTCGACGAGTACGACGTCCCAAGGGGTACCGGCAAGGATCTCCGCCCGGCGATCCCGCCGGCGGGCAAGGTGCGACGACGCCAGCAGCACCGGGAACGCCTTCCACGGGTTTCCGTTCGGCCGGGACACCTCCTGGTCGGTCCCTGCGCGCCGGGTGAAGATCCTGCCCCCCTCGAGTCGTGGGACGAGAAGCGAGAACTTCTCGTCAAGCTCTTCTTGCCACTGGCGGATGACCGATGCCGACACCAAAAGCAGCGCCGTCGAGGCCCGGCCGGACACGAGCAGTTCTCGAAGGATCAAGCCGGCCTCGATCGTCTTGCCAAGCCCCACCTCGTCGCTCAGCAGGTAGCTGCGCGGGAAGCTGTCGACGACTCGACGCGCGATCGAGAGTTGGTGCGGCCACGGTTCGACACCGGCGGTGACGTACCCGACGCCGGTCCCGGCGCCGAGACGGGGGGCAGCCGCCACGAACTCGAGACGAACCTGGTCAGCCTCTGCATCGGCCTCTTCGCGGGTCTCCTCCGGGTCGAGCGGGGGCGGAGCCGAGATGTGCTTGACGCGCTCGACTAGGTGCTCGGCTACCGCCTCAGGCAGACTGACGATGGTCCAGCACCCACCGACGTTGCCGCTCCAGTGCGCCTCGAAGCGGTCGACCACATCTTGGCCGTTCCATGCCCACACCGCTTCGTTCCATGAAGGGAAGACCGAGAAGACTTCGTAGTTGCCCACGTAGCCGGCCGCGGTCTCGTTGTTCGACCCATCGAAGGCAATCCTGTTGCCGTCCTCGTCGGTGAACACCGCGTACTTCGCGTGGAAGTAGCGCAGGGTCTGATCGGGGCGCAGCGGCCGGCCGAGATGGTCGGTGGGCACCCCGATGCGGATCTCGAGCCGTCCCTCCCGCACCAGCCACGCCAGCGTCTCGAGTCGGCGTTCGGCGATGATGTCGGCGCCCTCGACCGGGTCGGCGAGCAACCGCCTAGCCACCACGTCAGACAGCGATTCGCCGTCCTCGAGGGCCTGCACATCGAGATCGTCGAGTTCCGCGCCGGCGATTAGTCGCATCGTGCCGCTGTGTCCCACGAATCGGGCCAACCCACGAGCGACCGAAGCGAGGGAGGAGGATTTGAAGTACCCGGTGACACGATCGTAGGAGAGAGCCTGGTTCAGCACCGGCACGAAGAAGTCGTTCACACGATCCTCGGCCGCCGAGTAGGACGACCGGATCGACAGGTCCCGGAACGACACGACTACCCTCACACCCCGAAGTCGAGTTGCGCCTGCTCAGCTGGCTCTTCAGCGGTCCGGGCCTTGGGCACTGTCACATCCGGGAAGTAGAAGCACACGGCGTCCAACCACTCGGCCTCAGCCACGGCCCATTTGTCCTTGGTCTTGGTCCGCGGCATCGCGTTCACGAGACCCTGAAGCGCCGCCTGGAACCGCTGATCGCCAGTAAGACCCACCCGATCGAGCCATGCCTTGGCAGCGGTCGGTCCGTCCTCGGCGGCAAGGTGCATGGCAGTGTGCAAAGCGTCGATGATCACCGGAAACGATTGCGCGTCAAGGTAGATGCCGGGCAGGCCCACCTCCAGGTCGGCCTGGCGTCACGCGTTTCGACGGTGGTGTCAACACGACTGTGCCGGACTTCTTGTCGATCACCTTGGCCCGGACAAGCTCATCGACATCTAGACCGCCGACCGCGAGAGCGAGACGACGCGCCTCGTCGAACGGAAACTCGCGGGCCTTGAAGATCTCCCAGGCCAGCAACACGAAGTCAGTGATCGGGTCCAGCTGAGCGGAGCGTCCGATCAGTCGTTGCCTTTGGAGTCGGACCAACACTCCACGAGCCGCGTCCAGCGCCTCCTCCGGCCGAAGCAATCGACTCTTGCCAGTCGCCTGATCAGCCTCCGATGAGTACACCGGCCACTGAGCGGAGATCACCGACAAGGCT
>JBKQLZ010000191.1:0-6755 GCA_052146895.1 Acidimicrobiales bacterium | reverse complement strand
TCAACGCCGACTTCGACGGTGACCAGATGGCAGTTCACCTGCCACTGTCCGCCGAGGCCCAGGCCGAGGCGCGCATCCTCATGCTCTCGGCGAACAACATCTTGTCGCCTGCAACGGGGCGCCCGATCACGGTGCCGAGCCAGGACATGGTCTTCGGCGCCTACTACCTCACCTTGATGGCCGACGGCCGCCAGGGCGAGGGCCGGATCTTCCGCAACCTCTACGAGGTGGAGCAGGCTTACGAGGCTGGCGATGTCGACCTGCACGCCAAGATCCAGCTGCGCAAGGGCGATGCCGGCTGGGCCTTCCCGTTGCGGGGACGCCGTCACGGCACGCATGACGAGGACGGCGAGTACATCGCGCCGACCCCGATCCCAGACGGGGAAGAGCCGAAGGAGATCGAGACGACACCGGGGAGGCTGTTCTTCAACGCGGCACTTCCCGCCGGCTTCGGCATGGTGAACGATGTCGTCGGGCGGCGAGCCACGCCGATCGCGTCCATCGTCGAGCAGATCGCGGCGAACTACCCGAAGGCATCGGTTGCCGAGAGCCTGGACAGGATCAAGGACCTCGGGTTCCGCTTCGCCACACGGTCAGGCCTCACGATCTCGATCGACGACGTGAAGACCCCGCCGGACAAGCGCGAGATCCTCGACCGCTACGAGCGCGAGGCCGAGAAGGCCGAGACGCAGTTCAAGCGGGGAATCATCACCGACGACGAGCGGCGCCAGAAGGAGATCGAGATCTGGACGTCGGCAAACTCCGAGGTCGGGCGAGCGATGGAGCGCTCTCTTGCCACCATCGAGTTCAACCCGCTCGACATGATGGTCGACTCCGGTGCTCGTGGTAACTCCCAGCAGGTGCGCCAGATCGCCGGTATGAAGGGCCTCGTCTCCAACCCGCGCGGTGAGATGATCCCGAGGCCGATCAAGTCCTCATTCCGCGAAGGCCTGTCGGTCCTCGAGTACTTCATCTCGACCCACGGTGCCCGCAAGGGCCTCGCAGACACGGCACTGCGCACCGCTGACTCGGGCTACCTGACTCGGCGTCTCGTCGACGTCGCGCAGGAGCTCATCGTCCGCATCCTGGACTGCGAGACCGCCCGCGGCATCTGGATCGACAACGTCGTCCCTGATCAGGCCGGCAAGCGCTCCTACCTCGAGACCCGCGCGTACGGTCGCGTGCTCCTCGAGCCAATCAAGTTGAGCGACGGGAGTGTCCTCGAGGCCGGGTTCATGCTCGGCGACGCGGAAGTGAACGCGCTCATGTTGGACCCGGCGATCGACAGGATCCGCGTACGGTCGGTGCTCACTTGTGAGAGTGAGCACGGCGTCTGCGGTGCCTGCTACGGCAAGTCGCTCGCCACGGGCAAGCTGATCGAGCTCGGCGAGGCAGTCGGAGTGATTGCCGCGCAGTCGATCGGCGAGCCTGGTACCCAGCTCACGATGCGTACCTTCCACGCCGGTGGCGTGGTCGGAGAGGACATCACACACGGGCTTCCGCGAGTGGTCGAGCTGTTCGAGGCCCGCACCCCGAAGGGGGCGGCAGTGCTCGTCCGCGAGCCGGGCGTCGTCCGGATAGAGGAAGACGAGACGGGCCGCCGCGTGACGGTCGTCGCCGACGACGGTGCAGAGCAGATCGTGACGGTCTCCTCGAGGGCGCACCTCGAGGTCACAGACGGTCAGGAGGTCCACCCCGGGGATGCGCTCGTGGAGGGGCCGAAGGACCCGAAGGAGCTGCTCGAGATCAAGGGAATCCGCGAGACCCAGCAGTACCTCGTCGAAGAGGTGCAGAAGGTCTACCGCGATCAGGGCGTGTCGATCCACGACAAGCACATCGAGTTGATCGTGCGGCAGATGCTGCGGCGTGTGCTCGTGGCTGAGCCGGGAGATGCTCCATTCCTCCCGGGAGAGAGGGTCGACAACCAGCGCTACGCCGCCGTTAACCGGGACCTCGTGCAAGCGGGCAGCCGGGCAGCCGAGGGCCGTCCCGAGCTGATGGGAATCACGAAGGCGTCGCTCGCGACCGACTCGTGGTTGTCGGCAGCCTCGTTCCAAGAGACGACGCGGGTGCTCACCGAAGCCGCAATCGAGGGTCGCTCCGACCAGCTGTTCGGGCTGAAGGAGAACATCATCATCGGCAAGCTCATCCCTGCCGGCACCGGCATGGAGCGCTACAGGGCTTTCGAGGTGGAGACGCCCGAGGCGCAACGCATGTCGTTCTGGTCCTCCGACCTCGACGGCGGCACCGATGGCCTCGAGGGCACCCCCGAGGACCTGGCAGCGTGGCTCCGAGACGTGGGACGTACGTCCCTCGGTGAGGGCGACGGTGGCGGCTATGTCGATCCGACCGATCCCCGGCCGTACGCCACGGTCGAGGCTGAGGACATCGCGGTCGATCCTTATGCGCCAGGCCCGGAGGGGTTCGACGCCTACGGGACAGCCAACGAGGATTCCGCCTGATCAAGGTTCAAGTCTGAAGCAGCACCGCCGTTCGGCTACCGGGCGGCGGTGCTGTCGCGTTCGCAGGCTGTCCCAGGCGCCGGGAGGCTTCTTCGGCGCCGCGGTCGATCCTGCGCTCTAGCGTTCGGCGGTAAATACAGCCGGGCCGAGACGCGGACCGGGGCTGCGAAAGGATGCAAGCGATGGCTGAGTATCTGGTCTTGATCTACGAAGACGAGGCGGCATACGCGAGCGGCGAGGCCTATGGCCAGGCAATGAAGGACCACAACGAGTTCGGGGAAGCGAACGGCGCAGCGTTGAAGGGCGGCAATGCCCTCCACCCGAGCTCGGCTGCGACGAGCATCCGGGGCTTCGGGTCGGGCAGCTTCACTGTGACCGACGGGCCGTTCGCTGAGACAAAAGAGGCCCTCGGCGGCTACTACCTAGTTGAGGCAGCCGATCTCGACGAGGCCATCGCCATCGCGAAGCAGGTTCCCGCGCGCTACGGCGGCGTGGAGGTCCGGCCGATCATGGTCTTCGATTGATCGAGGAGGTGGGCGAATCTCTCGCCGCCGTCTCTGCTGCGGTCGCGGACGCACACCGTCGCGAGTGGGGATACGTCCTCGCCTCGACGGTGCGCGTGACGCGAGACATCGACGTTGCCGAAGAGTGCGTGCAGGAGGCCTACGCAAGGGCGCTCACGGCCTGGACCGTTAGCGGTGTCCCGCAGAACCGGGGAGCCTGGCTGACCACCGTGGCAAGGCGGCGTGCGCTCGACCTCGACCGGCGCGAGAGCACCTGGCGTAGGACGATGCCGCTGCTCATCGAGGCGGACGAGCATCATATGGGCGAGGACCCAGGGGAGGCAGTCGCCAGGGCCGACGAGACGCTGTTGCACGACGACCGGCTCCGGCTGGTGTTCACCTGCTGTCACCCGGCGCTTGCGCGAGAGGCGCAGGTGGCGTTGACGCTCAGGCTCTTGTGCGGGCTGTCCACGTCCGAGGTCGCGAGGGCATTCCTCGTGAGCGAGCCCACGATGGCAGCTCGCATTACGAGGGCGAAGAAGAAGATCTCCGCCGCTCGCATCCCGTACCGCGTTCCGGCCCGCGACGAGCTGCCCGAACGAGTGGGTGGCGTGCTCGACGTCGTCCACTTGCTCTTCACGACAGGCCATGCGGCACCTTTGGGAGCCGACCTCGTGCGGCGAGACCTCGTCGAACGGGCCCTCGATCTCGCTCGGATACTGCGGGCGCTGCTCCCCGAGGACGCCGATGTAGCCGGGCTGCTGGCCCTCATCCTTCTCACCGACTCCCGCAGAGCGACTCGAGTGTCGGAAGACGGCCGCCTCCTGCTGCTCGAGCAGCAGGACCGCCGCCGATGGGACCGCGCGGCGATATCCGAAGGCGTCGCGCTCGTGCGGGAGGCACTGCTCCGCCGGCCGCCGGGCCGGTATGCGCTCCAAGCGGCGATCGCCGCAGTCCACGCTGAGGCTCCCCGGTGGGAGGACACCGACTGGTGGCAGATCGTGGCGCTCTACGACGAGCTCTGCGTCGCGTGGCCATCTCCCGTGGTCTCGCTGAACAGGGCAGTCGCCCTCGGAATGGCAGCCGGCCCGCTTGCCGGCCTCGAGGCGATCGAAGCCGTGGCAGCGGACGCCCGGCTCGAGAGCTACGGATACCTCCACGCAGCGCGGGCCGACTTCCTCCGCCGCGTCGGGCGCGTGGCCGAGGCCCGTGAGAGTTACGAGCGGGCCCTCGCTCTCACCGAGAACGACGTCGAGCGCGATTTCCTCGCCGGGCGGCTCCGGCAGCTCATCGACTGAGACTCAGCGCGCCGCTTGTCCGAAGAAACCCCCGCAATCCCTAGCCAGCCCCCTCCCCACTCTCTAGTCTTGACCCATGTCCGAGTTCGCCAGCCCGATCGAGCCCTCCGGCGGTGGGCTGCCGATCCGGGCGTCGGATGCCGAGCGCGAGCATGCAGTCCAGCAGCTCAGCGTGGCCTGCGCCGAGGGTCGCCTGACGCTCGAGGAGCTCGGGGTCCGGGTCGCGACCGCCTATTCGGCCGTGGCCCGCGGGGAGCTCGAACTGCTCTTGTCGGACCTGCCGGGGGCATCCTCGCCTGCGGCTGCGCCCGGGTCCTTCCCAGTGGGGGCGCCCGGCGGTGTCGTAGACGTCAAGAGGCACCGTACGCGGGGAAAGTGGATCGTCTCGATCATGAGCGAAGCCTCGCGCAGCGGCCACTGGCGCATGCCGTCGAAGGCCAGCGTCGTCACGATTATGGGCCAGACCACCCTCGACCTGCGCAACGCGGTCATCGAGAGCTCCGAGATCGAGGTCAAGCTCTTCCTCATGATGGGCGAGCAGCGCGTGATAGTGCCTGAGGGAGTCGAGGTGGAGGTGAGCGGCTTCGTCCTCATGGGCGCGAAGAAGGTCAACGTCGCTCCCGTGATGCCTCGGCCCGGCGTGCCGCGCCTGCACCTCCGGGTCATCGGCATGATGGGCGAGCTCCGGGTGAACACCGGTGGCTCAAACTATGACCACCGGCAGATCACCGGCTGACCTCGCCGGATTCGGTGCCTGGCTGTCACTGGTATAATGCTTAAGCCGCATTGGCGCGTCAGTGGCGCGCGCGTGCGGCAACTTAGATCACCCCGTTTCGAGAGGTTGCGCGTGCCCACAATCGCCCAGCTCGTCCGTAGCGGACGGGAGACCAAGCGGTCGAAGACGAAGACGCCGGCGCTGAAGGGCGCCCCGCAGCGCCGCGGCGTATGCACGCGCGTCTACACGACTACTCCGAAGAAGCCGAACTCGGCGCTGCGCAAGGTGGCACGTGTTCGCCTCACGAGCGGGCACGAGATCACGGCCTACATCCCCGGCGTGGGCCACAACCTCCAGGAGCACTCGATCGTGCTCGTCAGAGGCGGACGTGTGAAGGATCTTCCGGGTGTTCGGTACAAGATCGTGCGCGGCACGCTCGACACCTCGGGTGTGCGCGACCGCGCCCAGGCCCGCAGCCGATACGGCGCGAAGAAGGAAGGCTGAGGTGCCCCGTAACGGCCCACCACCGCGGCGGGAGCTCGTTCCCGACCCGGTCTACCGCTCCGTCATCGTCACCCAGCTCGTGAACAAGATCCTGTCGCGTGGCAAGCGCTCGCTCGCTGAGCGCGTCGTTTACGAAGCGCTCGAGATCGTCCGCGAGAAGACCGGCGCCGAGCCGATCGCCACGCTGAAGCGCGCCCTCGACAACGCCCGTCCCGAGCTCGAGGTGAAGAGCCGCCGGGTCGGCGGCGCGACCTACCAGGTCCCCGTCGATGTGCGCCCGAGGCGCGCGACGACGCTGTCCATCCGCTGGCTCGTGACGTACTCACGTCAGCGCAGGGAACGGACGATGGCTCAGAAGCTCGCGAACGAGATTCTCGACGCCTCGAACGGCCTCGGTGCAGCTGTCAAGCGTCGGGAGGACATGCACAAGATGGCAGAGTCGAACAAGGCGTTTGCCCACTACCGCTGGTGACGACTGCGTCCTGACGGTAGGCCGCCTCGGGAAGGCAGGTGCCCGCTGCCCGGGCACGCCCTACGCCGTCACAGATCGATCACGACAAGAAGTCCGCCAAGCGGACTGAGGAAGACTTAGAGACCTACGCAAATGGCAATCCCAATTCGCGAATTCCCACTCGCCAGGACCCGGAACATCGGGATCATGGCGCACATCGACGCCGGTAAGACCACGACGACCGAGCGGATCCTCTACTACACCGGACGCAACTACAAGATCGGTGAGGTCCACGAGGGCGCCGCGACGATGGACTGGATGGTCCAAGAGCAAGAGCGCGGCATCACCATCACGTCAGCTGCCACGACCTGCCGTTGGCGGGACAACTGGATCAACATCATCGACACGCCTGGTCACGTCGACTTCACCGTCGAGGTCGAGCGCTCGCTTCGCGTGCTCGACGGCGCTGTCGCTGTCTTCGACGCTGTCGCCGGTGTCGAGCCCCAGACCGAGACGGTCTGGAGGCAGGCGAACAAGTACAACGTGCCGCGGATCTGCTTCATCAACAAGATGGACCGTGTCGGCGCCGACTTCGAGCGCGCGGTGCAGATGATCCGCGACCGGCTCGAGGCGCTGCCCGCGGTCATCCAGCTGCCGATCGGCTCTGAAGGAGCCTTCAAGGGCGTCATCGACCTCTGTGACATGAAGGCACTCATCTGGGAAGAGGGCATGGGTGAGAAGTGGTCGACCGAGGAGATCCCCTCGCACCTGACCGAGGCGGCGGTTGCCGCCCGCCATCAGCTCGTCGACGTCCTCTCGAAC
>JBKQLZ010000190.1:0-3709 GCA_052146895.1 Acidimicrobiales bacterium | reverse complement strand
AGCTACCACGCGCGGGAAGCGGCGGCGGGGGCGGGGGCGGCGTCGTGAGCGCGGCCACCGGTACAGCTCTCGACCCCACGCTCGCCCGGGGCGAGCGGATGTCCCGCGTGCGCGACGCGATGCGCGCTCACGGCATCGATGCGTTGCTGCTCTCGCTCGGGGCCGACCTGCCCTGGCTCTCGGGCTACGAGGCGATGCCCCTCGAGCGGATCACGATGCTCGTCGTTCCCGTGGACGACGAGGCCACGCTCGTAGTGCCGGCACTCGAGGCGCCTCGAGTGGCTCACGACGGCCGGCTCTTCGCGCTGCGCCCGTGGCGCGAGACCGAGGACCCGATCTCGATCATCGATGCGCTCGTCGGGGGCCGTACGCGCCTTGCGATCTCCGACCGTGCGTGGGCGGTCCACCTGCTCGCGCTGAAGGCACAGCTCGACGGTGCCTCGTGGGTGCCGGCGAGTGAGGTCACCTCTACCCTGCGGGCGGTGAAGGACCCGGCCGAGATCGCCGCGCTCCATGCCGCAGGCGCCGCAGCGGACCGCGTGGCCGCAGCCCTGCTCGGCGGTGAGATCCCGCTCGTCGGCCGGACGGAGGCGTCAGTGTCGAAGGAGATCGGCGAGCGCCTCGTGGCCGAAGGGCATCACCGGGTCAACTTCTCAATCGTCGGGAGCGGCCCCAACTCGGCCAGCCCTCACCACGACGCGGGCTCGCGTGTCATCGGCGCTGGCGAGGCCGTCGTCTGCGACTTCGGCGGCACGTACTACCTGGGCGACACGGTCGGCTACTGCTCCGACATCACCCGAACGGTCTTCACCGGTGAGCCGGCACCCGAGTTCCTCGAGCTCTACAACGTGCTCGAGGGGGCGCAGGCACGCGCCGTCTCCGCGGCGGTAGTGGGGGCGACTTGCGAGAGCGTCGACGCGGCCGGGCGGGACCCGATCGCAGCAGCCGGCTACGGCGAAGCGTTCATTCATCGCATCGGGCACGGGATCGGCATCGAAGAGCACGAGGACCCGTACATGGTCGCCGGCAACCTGACCGAGCTCGAGGCCGGGCATGCGTTCTCGGTCGAGCCCGGGATCTACCTCGCCGGTCGCTTCGGCGCCCGCATCGAGGACATAGTCGTCGCGACCGACGCAGGCCCCGTCGCCTGCAACACAGTCGACCACTCGTTGCACATCGTCGGCTGAGCCGCCGAGAGCTCGTCCGCCACCCGCAGCCGTTGGGAAACCGGCGCCGCATCGGAGCCATCGGTAGCCTGCAACTTATGGAGGGCATCGAGGAGGAACCGACAACGGCATGGCTCGCGGAGCACGTGGGTGTCGAGCCGCCACTGTCCTTCGACCTCATCGCGGGCGGAAGGTCCAACTTGACCTACCGCGTGACCGATGCGGCAGGTCGGGAGGTCGTAGTGAGGCGCCCCCCGATCGGGCACGTGCTGCCGACCGCCCACGACATGCACCGCGAGCACCGCATCGTGACAGCCCTTGGGCCGACGGCTGTTCCAGTGGCGAAGACGCTCGGGCTGTGCGAGGACGTCTCGATCAACGGCGCCCCCTTCTACGTCATGGAGTACGTCGTCGGTCACGTCATTCGCGACGCACAGACGGCCGAGCAGCAGATGGACGAGCGAAGCCGGCGTCGCGCAGGCGAGTCCATCGCCGAGGTGCTCGCCGCCCTCCACAACGTCGACGTCGACGCGGTCGGCCTGGGAGACCTCGGGCGGCGCGAGGGTTACGTCTCTCGCCAGCTCGAGCGCTGGCACGGGCAGTTCGACAAGTCCCAGGTCGAGGGGAAGCCTCGGGCGGACCTCGTCGACAGCGTCTACGAGCGCCTGGCGGCATCGATCCCGCAGCAGCAGGGCACGACGATCGTCCACGGGGACTACCGGTTGGACAACACAATGCTCGACGACGAGGGGAACGTCATCGCCGTCCTCGACTGGGAGATCTGCACCCTCGGCGACCCACTCGCCGATGTCGGGCTGCTGATGGTCTACTGGTCCGAGCCCGGCGACAGCCTCATGGCTTTGGTCGCGTCGCCGACGGTGGTGCCAGGGTTTCTCAAGAGGGCCGACCTGCGCCGGATCTATGCGGACGCGACGGGCCGGGACGTCTCGGTGCTCGACTACTACATCGGGTTCGGATACTGGAAGCTCGCCTGCATCCTGCAAGGCGTCGCGGCTCGCTACTTGGGCGGGGCGGGCGGCGGCGATCGCTCCGGAGTAGGTATGTTCGATGAGCACGTGCACTTGCTTGCCAAGGCAGCCGAGCAATCCCTTGCAGGAGTAGCGTGACGGACGCGAGGGAGCGAACGTAGGAGAAGTATGGCCGAGCTCTACGAGTTGACCGGGGAGCCCGCTCCCTCGACTCCCGTGATCGTCGTGGCCTTGGAAGGATGGGTCGACGCCGGCCTGGCTGCGAGGACGGCTGTAACTGCTCTCGTCGAGACGATCGAGTTCCAGCCCTACGCCGTCTTCGACGACGAGGAGCTCATCGACTTGCGTGCTCGGCGCCCGCAGTTACGGATCGTGGACGGCGTGCACGAGTCGCTCTCGTACTCGAAGCCCGTGATGCAGGTCGGGACGGACCGGCTCGGATCAGGGATCGCCTTGCTGAACGGGCCGGAACCGGACTTCCGCTGGCGGCATTTTGCGGCCGCTGTTCTCGAGATCGCGTTGCGCATGGACGCCCGCATGCTCATCGGCCTCGGGGGATTCCCGGCGGGAGCGCCGCACACCCGCCCGGTTCGCCTCGCTGCGACGGCGTCCACACCCCAGCTCGCCCAGACGGTCGGGTATGTCGACGGGACGATCGAAGTCCCCGCCGGCGTCCAGGCCGCGCTCGAGAGCGCCTTCGCTATAGGCGGCATTCCCGCGGTCGGTCTCTGGGCTCGCGTCCCGCACTACGTCTCCGCCATGCCCTTCGCACCTGCGGCCCTCGCCCTCCTCGACGGGATAGCCGCTGTCTCGGGGCTCGTCATCGACTCAGAGGTGCTCGCCGAGGCAGCCGAGGCGGCACGCCGCAAGGTCGACGAGCTCATCGACCAGAGCCCTGAGCATTCTGCGATGGTCCGCCAGCTCGAGACGAACGTTGACGTCCTCGAAGGCAGGCCCGCCATCACCGAGGACGACGTGCCCTCGGGTGACGATCTTGCAGCAGAGCTCGAGCGCTACCTCCGGGGCGACCACGGGCTGGAGCCTGGCGACCTGTAGGAGGCGCGGCGGCGGTAGCCAGAACGGAACATATGTGGGGGCTCTGGCATGGCACCAAGCAAGGACCGGCGCACGGGAGCAGAGCGATACTTCGCCGAGCGCAAGGAAGACCCTGACTATGCGGCAGCGTACGATGCCGCTCGCAGGCGTATAGACGACGTCGACAGGATCGTCCGTGCGATCGACGACCAGCGAGTGCTCCTGGATCTCTCGAAGGCGGAGCTGGCCCGGCGGATTGGTGTCCGTCCTGAGGCGATCCGTCGGCTGCTCAACGCACACCACGCGAATCCAACCTTGGCGACCGTCGTCGCTTTGGCGCGAGCCCTGGATCTTGACATAGTCGCGGTCCCCGCCAACGCGGGCACGGTGAGGCGCTCCGCCTGACGCAGCGAGTCAGTTGCTATTGCATCACTGTTCTACCTCCGCGGCGACCACGGACTGGAGCCCGGCGACCTCTAGGAGGCGCTGCAGCGGCCCCCCTGCGATCATTGTGGTCAT
>JBKQLZ010000189.1:0-2771 GCA_052146895.1 Acidimicrobiales bacterium | reverse complement strand
GGGAGCGGATCGGCGCCACTATTACCCTCGCAGACGCCTGTGATCCCGATCCGTGCTCGGATGCGCCGGCGGAGGCGTGACGCAAGCGCCACATTGCCCGCAACCTCCGACCCATAGTCTCGCTCGCAGGCGACACGCGCTCGAAGGGAAGCGTCTCCCAGGCCGGGAGTAGTTCGACCGCCTCCTCACCGAGAAACGGCGCCAGGTCATGGACGAGTTGTTCTGCCTCGCGAGCCGTTGCTGTGGCGACGAGCAACGTGGGTGATGCTCCCAACTCCGCCACCGCGGCAAGCGTCACGGCCCGCGCCGCGGCCGGCACTGCGACGATCGCGTCGTCGATACCAAGCAACTCGGCAATCGCGGCCTCGCCGGCGAGAAGACCGGGAAGCGCTGCCAGCGGAGGGGGGCTCATGTGCGGCCTGTTCACGTTCGTGTGTTGAACCGGTTCGACGCTACCTCCGGTCCATCCACGAGCAGACATTCGACCGCGTCGGCCGCCACCTCGACGGCGATCGCGATCAGGTCGCGGTCAGAACGCGAGGGGCGCTTCAGCACATAGTCCGCCCCAGCCGCTGGACTGGGTGGCTTGCCGACGCCGATTCGGACCCGAGTGAACTCGAGATGCCGCAGGTGGGACTGGATGGAACGGAGACCGTTGTGGCCCGCCGTCCCACCGCCGACCTTGACCTTGACTACGCCCGGCTCTAGGTCCAACTCGTCGTGAACGATCACGAGGGACCCCGGGGCGAACTCGAGCCGAGCGCCCGAGCGTGCCTCGCCGGGCACACGGGGCGTCTCCTCGGACGAGAGATAGCGCCGGACGAGAGCCCGTACCGCCAGTCCGGAGTCGTTCACATAGGTCTGAGGTACCGCCAGGGCCAGCGTCTTCCCGCCTAGATGCAGAACGACCGTCTCGGCGCTCGAGCCCCGCTCTGACCGCAGTCGCGCCGAGTGGCGTCGGGCGACGAGGCGCACCGCTTGGGCACCGACGTTGTGTCGGGTCCCTTCGTATTCGGGGCCCGGATTGCCCAAGCCGACGGCGAGCATGTCGGCGGTCGATGTCTGAACTCTCTTCCCGTCCGGGTTGCGGGAGCGAGCGGCGCGGATTCCTCGGAGCAGCTTGCAGGACCTCAGCCCTCGTCGGAAGCGGCCGGGGACTCGCCTCCAGCGGCTGCTTCCGCCGGCTCGGCTTCGGCTTCGACCTCGTGCGCGCGGGGCGGGTGCGCGATCGCAACTGCTGCCTCCGGATCGACGTCGGTCGTGACTCCCTCCGGCAGCCTGAGGTCCGATACGCGAACTGAATTCCCCACCTCGAGGCCGGATATGTCCACCTCGAGAAGCGCCGGGACCTCGCCGGGCCTTGCCTTGATCTGGAGGATCAGCATCTCCTGGTCGAGGGTGCCGTCGACCCGGTTCACGGCCTCGGCATCGCCGACCAGGGCGATGCGGACGTCGGCCGTGACGATCTCGTCGCGCCGCACGACCTGAAAGTCGACGTGCGTGACGGTCTGGCGCACCGGGTGGCGCTGGAGCTCCTTCGCGATCGCCAGATGCGTCGTGTCCCCGATCTTCAAGCTCAGCAACGCGTTGAGGCCGGCCTCGGTCGTCAGCGCGGCACGCAGGTCGCGGGCGCCGATCGCGACCGCTAACGGCGCCATGCCGTGGCCGTAGACAACGCCGGGTATCTTGCCGGCAGTGCGGAGGCGTCCGCTCGGACGAGTGCCCAAGTGGCGACCCGACTCGACGTTGAGGGTGATCTCGGCCATGCGACGCTCCTGCAGCTGTGGTGGCGGTGTGGAAAAGGACGCGACCGTATCTCCGGTGCGCTGTCTAGCGGGGTCCCCATTCTATAGGCGATCGCACGAGAGCGTCGGGTCGGGAGTCTGCGAGCGCGGCGTGGCGCGCCGTTAGGGCCTCAGAGCAGGTTCTGCCCGCCGAAGATCTCCGACACCGAGGTGTCCTCGAAGACGGCGTCGATCGCGTCCGCGACGATCTTGGCGATCGAGAGCACCTCGAGCTTTGGGATCCGGCGGTAGACCGGCAGCGGGAGCGTATTTGTCACTATCACCCTGCTGACCGGTGAGTTGTTGAGCCGATCGAGTGCAGGATCCGACAAGAGCGCATGGGTCGCCATTGCCCAGATGTCCGTCGCGCCGGCTTCGACCAAGCGGTACGCGGCCGCACAGACCGTGCCGGCGGTGTCGATCATGTCGTCGATGATCACGCACGGCCGGCCCGAGACGTTCCCGACCACGTCCATCGCTTCCACCTGGTTGACCGTCCCGCGGGGGCGTCGCTTGTGCACGAAGGCGAGATCCTTGTTCAGCAGCTGGCTGTACCGCTCGGCGACCTTCACGCGGCCCGCGTCGGGGGCGATTATCACGAGGTCTTCGGCACCGTGTTGCCGGAGGTAGTCGAGCAGGACCGGCGCCGCCGTGAGATGGTCGACGGGAACGTCGAAAAAGCCCTGGATCTGACCGGAGTGAAGGTCGACGCTCACGACCCGGTCCACACCCGCGACAGAGAACAGGTCAGCCACCAGCTTGGCGGTGATCGGCTCGCGGCCCGTCGCCTTGCGGTCCTGGCGCGAGTATCCGTAGTAAGGGCAGACGACCGTTATCCGTCTCGCCGAGGCCCGTTTGGCGGCATCGACCATGATCAACTGCTCCATGATGGAGTCGTTCACGGGTCCTGAATGGGTTTGGACGATGAACATGTCCGCGCCCCGCATCGAGGTGTCGAAACGGCAGTGGATCTCGCCGTCAGCAAAG
>JBKQLZ010000188.1:0-8916 GCA_052146895.1 Acidimicrobiales bacterium | reverse complement strand
TTCGACGTCATCTCGACGGCGTACGAGCGAACGAGCCTCATCGTCACGAGCAATCTCCCGTTCGAGTCCTGGACCGAGGTGCTCGGCTCCGAACGGCTCACCGGGGCGACGCTCGACCGGCTCACCCATCGCTGCCGGATCATCGAGACCAAGGGAGAGAGCTACCGGCTGCAGGACGCGAAGTCACGTGGGCGCCGGCGCCAGCCCAAGCACGACGATCCCGCCGCCGCGATAGTCCCAGAGCCTGTGGACAACTCCCGGGCTGCCGTCTAACTTCTGACCGAAATGCTCCCGTTTTCGACCGGCGCGCGCTCCTGGTTTCGATCAGCATTCACAGGTCCGAGGCATCGTGCAGCTCTCGAGCGGCGCAGACCAGTACCAGCTTGTCAACTACACCGACTACGACGTGTACGGCGATCCGATCACCGCATCTGACGGCGCGCCCGAGGCGGGTGGCGTCTCAGTCCCGCAGACGGGCCTGAAAAGCAGTTACGTCGCCTCAACACCTTGGGGCTACGGAGGTGGGTACACCGATGCCACAGGGCTCGTCTACATGGTACACCGCTATTATGATCCAGTGACCGGACAGTTCATTAGCGTGGATCCCATGGTACGGGAGACAGCCTCACCGTATGGATACGCAGAAGGAGATCCCGTTAGGTTCAGCGACCCTTATGGGTTGGGCGTAATGCGGATGGTCGAGTCTGTTCAGCCGCAGGGTACATCCACCTGCTTCTTCGAGGCCGACGCACCGTATTCTCTAGTTCTAGACGATCATAAATTCGTTCAGGGTGAGGCAGAATTCACCACTTGCGACGATGACGGCGATTTTCCAGATGTGTGCCAGATAACGGCAGACCTTTATCGCAGTCAAGAGAGTGAGAAAGGGATTACTATTTTAGTTCCCTGGGCTGACGGGGGAACGGAATCCGGCTGCCCACCGGAGCGTAATATTCCGTCTATAGCGACTGGAGAGTGCACTATAAAGCGACATCGAATATGGAGCGAATTCGTGACGATGGCGATTGCAGTGGTGTATTGGGAATACGGTGTTCCTCCGGTTAGCACAAGTAGCATTGATAGTCCGCCGAGCGAGATAAACTGCTGACAATGGGAGTTATGTGCCTAAAACTACGAGACTAATTCAGTCGCATGTCCCGGACGGGCGGGCAGAGGATGTTGAGGTACCGGGATTGGTAGAAATGCAGCCGCTTGTATTTCGCACCGCGGTGGCCGCAATCGCGTTTATGTCTGTCTACGTTTACTCAGATGGGTTCACCATCACTTCGATGCTCTGGAGTCACGCAGGGTTTGAATCGCCGCAAGATTTCTTGAGGTTTGGTCGCGAAGAGTTGGCAGGCGGGGTGGCAATCCACTTCCGGCTCGGCGACGTAGTACTCGCTAATGCCGGGAGGAATGCACCTAATTCTATCGTGCCGGTGGGAGGCAGCGTCCGGGGGAACGTCTGTCGTCTTGAGTGGAGGATTGGCGTTCGCCCTGTGGAGTTGTCAGTTGGAGCGGCGTGGCCACGATTCGACCTCTCTCCGAGTGAGGTTGAAATTAGTGAATCGAAAATTCGCGAGGCAGGTGCCCGCGTCATCCTTCTGTCGCCGGACTCGCCGGCTCGACTTTGAGTAGGGAAAGTCGTCACAGCAGCGTCGACGGCATCTCCCAACCGCTTTCGATGATCTCCTCGTCGATATTGACTCCCCGATGCATGAAGACCCGGACGAGGTCAACAAGCTGGTCCCTCGTCGTAACGACCCTCGACGGCGGCCACACGGCGGCTGGCAGCACAGGCGGGAAGGCGCTCACCCAGGATGCGCTTTCGGTACCGGTGACAGCAAGTGCCGAAACGGCGTTCGATGTCGCTAGCGCGAAGACCAGGACCAGGCGGCCGACGCCAAGGATTCCGACAATCGCGGGGCCGTCGCCCCGACTCGGTGCCTGAGCCCGAGACGGAACCACCCGCAAATAACGGATTGGACAGCGAGACGCGATCTCGGTGGTCTGCGCTGCCAACAAGACGCGGGAAGCCAGGGGCGGTCGCCCGAGCCGGCAGAGGTCTTGCCGCAACTCCGGGGCGAAGACCGGGGACCGACGTGTGCGGTTGTAATCGGCCACCATCATCGTCTTGGCCATCCAGGTAGCGATGACCAGCTGTTCTCTGTCGGAGAGTAGAACAGGCTTCCCAGCTATCAAGGGTCCCAGGGCCGTAATCCGGAGACAAAGGCGCGAACAAGTAGCCCGTCCGCTAGTGAGCCCGACTCTCGATCAGGATTAGAGAGTATGTCCGGGCGAACTCGTCACATCGCGCTCGTCGCGGATCGACGAGCCGCTGCGATTGAGATTCGGTTCTTGACGACTCGCGCTCATGAGCTGGCAGCTACCGGTGCAACGGCGGACAGCATGAGCGGGAGTGGCACATGCCACTTCTTGAGCAAAGTCTGCAGAGTCGGGTGGCACCCGACGAGCTTCGCCACCTCGGTAGCCAGTGTCGCCCAGGAACCGGAACCGCGCCGGAGAGTGTCGTGCAGCTACCGGAGCCACGGTGTCCAGCATGAACCGGAGTCGTACACACCGACCGCGGATTCGCGATGTGCGAAGAATGTGCGATGAGTTCAGTCCTCGGTCCTGGCAGCTCCCGGCGCAAGCTTTCTACCAGGGCTTTCGTGGTCGGGAAGGCGGGATTCGAACCCGCGACCTCAGCGTCCCGAACGCTGCGCGCTAACCAAGCTGCGCTACTTCCCGTTGGCGGGCGGCGACCCACCGGACGGTCATCCTAGTCGGTGCCCGAATGCGGACCTTTCCGGTTGGCCAAGCGCCGCACCGCGCCCCGCTATGCGATCCTGACCAGCCCTAACACCGACTGTCAACATCCGTTCAACCCCGCTTCAACCCTGCAGGCAGATCCTCCTAACAACCAATCCGAACATCTAGGAGGATCGAAATGAAGCGGTTCATAGCAGCCCTCGCAATCGGGTCAGTCGTCCTGAGTGTCTCAGGCATCGCAATGGCGGCGGGGGGAGTTCCCCTCGTCGACGAGGCATACGCCACCATGGCCGTCAAGGCCCCCAAGGCCTTCGTCCCAACAGCCTGCACCGGCGTGGGCGGCGTTCCTTACGTGACGTACCGCGGCAGCTGGCGCGGCACCGAGACCGACGGGTCGCCAGGCTCTACTCCCTACAACCTGACAGGCGCCTTCACGGTCTCGAAGATCGTCTGGACGATCAACTTGCAGACACAACGTGGTGTCCTGCACGGCAAGGCGGCTCTCATCGGTCAGCCCGCCGCTGGCGGCCCCACCAGCACTGTCTACTCCGGGGCTATCACTCTCATCACTCAGGGTCTCCCTGGCGAGAGCAGCACTTCGGACTCCCCAGTCAACGCACGAGGCTGGATCAACGCCGCGACCTTTACGAACGGCAAGGTCAACGGCGGCAGCATCCTTGCGAACGTCGAGTTCGGGATCACGAGCGTCTTCTCTGCGACCGGAGAATTCGGCACTTCGATGGGCTTCCCGGACTACTCGGTGGCGACGAACAACCAGGCCTGCTGACAGCCTGCAACCTGCCGGGGTCCCGCGCCTACATGGCGCGGGACCTTGGCGCGTTCGCACGCAGTCGCTTAGGGGGCACCGACCCTCGGGTCACCGGGCGGGATGAGGAGCACCTTCGTGACCTTCGAGCCCGAGACCGTGATCGACTGAACGCACGGGACCTTCGGAGACGCCACCGGGCAGGTCGGGAGCGGTCCGCTCTTCACCTTCTTGCCGGCCGCATCGACAAAGGCAACAGTCGACGCAAAACACGTTGTGCTCACCTGAGTCGCGTGCGTCGTCGTGTACTTGAGCGTCATGGTCAAGTCGCCGGTGAACCCGGAGTCGGTGAGCCCAGCTGCAGGCGACACCTGAGGCTCGCAATTCGAGATCTTGTACGGGCCGACGAACAAGGAGACGCTTGCCGAATTCGACCCGACAGGGCCCGTCGCCTGCACCAGCTGCACTTTCCCGACGTTGCTCAGCGACTCTGTGCATTGAGAGCTGCCGACGGCGCATTGGGAGACCTGCAGCGTCCCGCTGGCGCTCGCTGTGACACCCTTCGCGGCGATCTCTACGACGGAAGGCTTGTACCTCGAAGGCTTGCGGTACGTATGGGAGACGGTATCGGTAGGCGTCGTCGCCGATTCGCCATCGCCGAAGCTCCATTGGTAACTCGTCACCGCCGACGGGAATGCGACCGAGCCTGCAACGAACTCGACCGTGAGGGAACCTTCACCTGGGATGATGGAGAGTTCGGCCTTCGGCGTGCCGGCGGCGCCGACCGGGGTGATCCCCGCGCCGATTGCGCCCGTGGTGCCGATCGCGAGTACCAGGAGTCCTGCTGAAATGCCGGGACGGATCCGCAAGATCTGCTCCTTCCAGTAAGCACCTCTCGGCATTGGAGCACGTCTGCTCCGCAACTACAAGGCCTTGGTCACCGAGCCGATCAGCTCGGCCAGAGGTAGGCGCCTCCCGTCTTCCAACCGATCTTCCAAGGCGTCGCCGAACTCGGCGTCGAGCGCCGCCAGTACGTCCTGGCGCAGCTGCGTCTCGATCCGCTCCGGCTTTTCGCCGAGCTTGTCAAAGAGAGCCGAAGAGCCGCCGAGCAGCGTCGCGGCTTGCGACCCTCTATCGGTGGCGACACACCCGGCGGAAAGACCGAGAAGAGCGTAAGCGACGAGCGCGCGCTGGCCAGTCCGCCTCGCAGCGAGCAGAGCACCGACGAATGCGGGCTCAGCTGCACGGTGGTCACCCTCGAGTGTCGCCGCCAGTCCTACCCCGTACTCGAGAAACGGAAGAAGTGCCGCGTCCCTCACGGCCTCCGCGAACGAGAGGGCATCGCTGAACCGCTGGCGAGCCGACTGATGATCGCCTTGTTCGAGATCGAGCACCGCAAGGTTGTTGAGAGCGGTGGCTTGGCCCAGCCCGTCGCCCGCCGACCGGCAGTAGCGCAGAGCCTCCGCGTAGTCCGCCCGAGCGCCCGCCGGATCGTCGTGCTGGCGAGTGCCGGCTCTGACGTCGTACGCACGGGCGAGAAGATGAGTCTCGCCGCTCGCGGTCGCTGCGTCGACTGCCTGACCGGCCAGCAGCGCTGCAAGATCGCGCTCTCCGCGCCGGTCCGCCACCCAAGCCAAGGTCCGGAGCACGTCAGCGGTGAGAGACTGCGATGAGGACTCCCTCGCTATCGGGAGCCCTTCGTCGAGGTACTGCTGGGCGAGAGAGGTCTCACCTCGCCGGAACATCAGGTACCCCGCGGCCGCCAGCGCTGCGCCACGAGCCGGGGTCGGCGACAAGGCATCCGGTCGCTCGAGAGCCGCCTGCAACAGGTCGACTTCGTCCCCGTAGAAGCCTCGACTGTTCCAGAACCGGCTCACCGCCGCCCCGTACCGCAGCGCCTCCTCGACCAAGTCCGCCGCGGAGATCAAGGTCGCAAACGCAGACCGGAGGTTGTCGTGGTCCGACTCGAGCCTCGCCCGCCATTCGAGTTGCCGCTCGCCCGAGAAATGAGGAGCGGCGACTTCGGCAAGCCGAAGGAAATGAAGGGCGTGTGCCCGCCTCGCACCGTGCGTCTCGGCTTCGGAGAGCTTCCGGGCGCCGTACTCCCTCACTGTCTCGAGCATCCGGTATCGAGCGGTCACGCCCGCCGTGTCGACCTGGAGGAGGCTCTTGTCGACGAGAGAGGCGACTATGTCGAGAACCTCGGCCTGCTCGATGAGCTCGCATGGGGCGACCGCTTCCGCCGCTACGAGATCTAGACCCCCCGAAAAGACCGACAGCCGCCGAAGGGCCGCCCGCTCGCGTACGTCGAGCAGGTTGTACGACCAGTCGATCAAGGACTCGAGAGTCTGTTGGCGAGCCGGTGAAGTGCGGGCTCCCTGGGTCAGCAGCCGGAAGCGGTCGTCGAGCCGGGCCTCGATGTCGGCGACCGACATCGTCCGCATGCGGGCAGCTGCCAACTCGAGCGCCAGGGGAATGCCGTCGAGGCGGATACAGACCGACGCGACTGCGCTCGAGTTCTCGGAGCCGAGGGCGAAGTCCGCGTGCTGACCCCGGGCCCGCTCGACGAAGAGCCGGACCGACTCGAAGTCCTCGAGCGATTCCACCGCTGTGTCGTTGCTTGGGACCGACATCGAAGGCACGCGGTAGACGACCTCGCCGACTACTCGGAGCGGTGACCTGCTCGTGGCGAGCAGGGTCAGCTTTGGCGTCTCCCTGAGCAGTCTCGTCGCCAACTGCGCCGCTGCCTCGACGAGGTGCTCGCAATTGTCGAGAACGACGAGGTGGTTCCCCTCGGACAGCCGATCCGCGACGGTGCGCGACAGCTCCACGCCGACTTGTTCACTGCACCCGATCGCGGCGGCCAGCTCCCTGATGACGTCCGCTGGTTCCTCGAGCGGCGCGAGCTCACAGAGCCACACGCCGTCGTAGAGATCCTGCGCACTCGCTGCGGACCGGAACGCGAGGCGTGTCTTCCCCGTGCCGCCGGCACCTGTGAGCGTGACGAGCCGGGACTGTTCCAAGAGCGCCGACACTTTGGCCAGCTCGACAGGCCGGGGGATGAAGCTCGTGAGCTCAGGCGGCAGGTTGCTCCTGCGACGTGCCACCTCCAACCCGAACGTCGCAGGTGGGACGGCGGCAGGGCTCGGCTCCAAGTCCTGGCGGAGGATCGCACCTTCGAGCAGCACGAGCTCCCGGCTTGGAGTGATCCCGAGCTCGTCGCCGAGGATCTCTCGCAAGCGCTGGTAAGCCCGCAGCGCATCGGCCTGACGCTCGCTCCTGTATAGGGCTGTGATCAGCTTGGCCCACAGCGCCTCCCGCAACGGGTGCTCGCTGATCGCAGTCTCGGCGTCCGCAACGACCTCGTGCGTCTCGCCGAGAGCCAACCGAGCTCCCAGCCAGCCCTCGAGCGACGCTGCCCTCATCTCCTCGAGGCGCACTGCCTCGGGCTCACCCCATGTCGTGTGGGCGACTTCCTCTAGGGCGGCGCCCCGCCACAGAGCAAGACCGCGCCCGAGTGCGACAGCCGCACCGCGGGCATCGCCGTCTCGCAACAGTTCGCGCCCCGCCGCGGCATCGCGCTCGAAGCAGAAGACGTCGAGCTCGTCCGGCGCTACCAGCAGCAGGTATGCGCCGTCTCGATGTACAAGCCGGTCTACGCCGAGAGTTCTCCTCAGCAACGAGACGTGGCTCTTCAGAGTCGACGCGGCGCTCGCTGGCAAATCGCCTTCCCATAGGTCCTCTCGAAGGCGCTGAACCGGCACCGGCCGGTTCGCAGATACGAGCAGTCGAGCGAGCAGGCGCCGGCGCAGCGCACCGTTGATGGCTATCTCTCCCGCCTCGCTCGTCACCTTGGTCGGCCCGAGGAGACCGAACGAGAAAGCGCTCATCGCAACCCTGAGCCGGAAGATATCAGATCGGGTCGCGCAGGCAACAGGACACCCGAGCGGTCGTCACGGCCGCAACACGGCAGCGCTGAACGCGCTGGGATGGCGGAGAGCTCAGCTACCGGTGGGGCGACAGGTTCCGGCGGCCCAATGCCAGAGCGCGAGTATCGACGCAGGGACCGACTCCGGGCACTTTGTGCCTCCGACCCCTGCCAGACCAACGTCTTGTGCCTTCCACGCTCCGCCCGCCGGGCGCATGAAGAGTAGGTAGCCTCCGTCGTCCTGGACCGAGACCTGGGCTTGCGTCGACGAAGGGCTCGGGACGAGCGCCGCACCGGCCCAATAGGTCTTCGTGGCCGCGTCGTACGCGTAGTACGTGCGTCCGGTGGCCAACCCGGTGTAGTCCGAAGCCGGGAGGCTGTTAAGCGCCGCTCCCGCCGCCACCAACTCGCTCTCCACCAGGTTCGTGACGGCGAGATTCCCAGTCGGGGCGCTGGTCGTCGTGGGCGCCGAGGAGGTGCTGGTCGGCGCTGTCGCCGTCGAAGTGGACGAGGTGCTCGGCGCCTGGCTGGTGGTAGTCGTCGACGAGGTGCTCGATGACGGGCTGGCTGCCGACGAGCAGCCAGCCAGGACAGCGGCGCACAACACTGCCACTACGAACGATCTTCTCAGCGCCACCGGAACTCTCCCCTCCCGTCGTTTGGGCAGCGTACCCGTCGCACTAGGCCTTCGCAGTGAACACATCGGATCCGAAAGTCGCAGGCGCAGTCTTGGCGTATCCAAGCAGCGGTAGCCCGAACAGCTTCTCGTCCGTCGCGAGCAGCGAGTAGTGGTTGTAAGGGTGTGACGTCTTCGTACCTGGCTTGATGAAGGGCGAGATCAGCACCGCGCCGACCTTTCCGCCGCCAGGTCCGTTGATGCCGGGCAGAGGTGCATCAGGGCCGGGCTGCTCGTCGCAGCAAGCAGTCGAATCCGAGAAAGTGCCCTCGGACTCGTCAAAGGTGATCTCGATCAGGCCACCCTGCTTGTACGCAGCCGACGACATGATCTTCGGCACCCACACTCCGAGCCACGCGTCGATGTCCGCCAAAGCCGATGCCCCGCCCTTCTCGTTCTTGCAGGGGAAGTCGTGCCCGTCGCTGCAGAGGTTCGGAGTGATGAACGAGTAAGTCGGCGTCGTCGCAACCGACTTCAAGTCCGTCGCAAGGCCGGTCTCGCCCTTGAGGGCGCCCTTCGGCATCGCGCCGGTGGCGCTTCCCAGCGCCACCACGTGATCGCCGCAATAGGCCTTCATGCCGATGACGGACGCGAAGTAGACGAACGGGTCGTGCCTGGAGGCGTAGCCATCCCCGGGCACTGCGATCTCAGTGTTGTCGGGCTTGCCGACGGCAGGATGCCCGCACGCTGCCGACTCGCGCGACGGGATGTTCCCCATGTCCTGCTCGTAGGCCTTCCAACTGAGGTGCGCGGTGGACAGCTCGTTCCCGATGT
>JBKQLZ010000187.1:0-3903 GCA_052146895.1 Acidimicrobiales bacterium | reverse complement strand
GTTCTCGCAGATGACCATGACCACCCCGTGGCGCCTGATCACCTTGCACTTCTCACACATAGTTTTCACGCTCGGCCGAACCTTCACGCTTTAGTCCCTTGCTCGTTCTCGACGCTCACTTGTAGCGGTAGGTGATACGGCCACGACTCAAGTCGTAGGGCGTGATCTCCACCTGAACCTTGTCACCGGGGAGGATGCGGATGCGGTGCATCCGCATCTTGCCTGAGCTGTGGGCGAGCACCTTGTGGCCGTTCTCCAGCTCCACGCGGAACATGGCGTTCGGTAGCGGCTCGACGACCGTGCCTTCCAGCACGATCGCATCCTCCTTGGGCTTAGGCAGGTGATCCTCCTCGTAGATCTCTTGAAACTGTCGCCATCGCGCGAACAGCCCGGTCTCAATTCATGGGCTGTACGCCTGGCACCGGAGCGTGGGCCGCGAAGGCCGCACCGGCGCAGAACAGCATAGCCGCCGGCCGGCAGGCCCGCAGCCGGGCAAGCATATACACCTCCGCGGCACTCGCGCAGGATGCTCTGGCTCCCAGCAGGCAGGCTAGACGTCGGCTCGGGTGAACACCTCCGGTCCGTCCTCGGTCACAGCGATGGTGTGCTCGAAGTGGGCGGAAAGGGTCCCGTCCTTCGTGACGACGCTCCACCCGTCGGCCAGCTCGACCGTCTCCGGGCCGCCGATGTTCACCATCGGCTCGACCGCGAAGACGTTCCCGACCTTGAGCTTCGGACCAGGAGTTCCAGGCCAGTAGTTGGGGACGCTCGGCTGCTCGTGCATCGCCGTGCCTATCGCATGGCCGACGTAGTTGCGCACGACCGAATAACCGGCCTTCTCTGCCACCAGCTGGACTGCTCGTCCTACCTCGTGGAGCCGGTTTCCCTCGTAGAGCT
Organism: Acidimicrobiales bacterium; assembly: GCA_052146895.1. GTDB lineage: Bacteria > Actinomycetota > Acidimicrobiia > Acidimicrobiales > Bog-793 > Palsa-601. Next base: position 3,006 of record JBKQLZ010000187.1, on the reverse strand, counting down.
GGTCGATGGAGGACCACAAGCTCTGCCTGGTCACCTCCATCAGGCGGGTGGCGCTGGCGCTCACGGTCCCGACCGGAGCGGTGTAGGCCGCATCACCGTGGTACCCCTCGATGATGGCGCCGCAGTCGATCGAGATGATGTCGCCCTCTTGCAGCACGTAAGAGCCGGGGATCCCGTGCACGATCATGTCGTTCGGGGAGGTGCAGATCGTCGCCGGGAAGCCGTGGTAGTTGAGGAAGTTCGATCGCGCACCGCGGCGCTCGATCACCTCGCGTGAGACGAGATCGAGGTCGAGGGTCGTGACGCCCGGTTTGATGGCAGCCCGTGTGCGCTCGAGTATCTCAGCGACGACCCGCCCCGCTTTGCGCATTTTGTCCAGTTCAGCAGGGGTGCGTCTCACAGTTGTCCTCGTTCCGGAGCATCAGACTCAGTTGTCGCAGAGTCCGGCTCGGCCCACTCGTCGGCTTGCTTTCGGGCGCCGGGCCGGTAGGCCTCGTCGTCGGCTTGCTTTCGGGCTCCGGGCTGGTCGGCGTCGGGCAACGGTTCGTCGGAAGAGGCGGCCGTTTCTCTGGCCGCCGAAGACGACGAGTCGTTGCCCTCGGCGGACGGTGCCAGGTCTGCGTGGCCTATCTGGTGGGCGTGGTAACCGTCTAGGCCGATGGGCGGCCCGAAGGAGCCTGCGTTGCGGCGCGTCTCGATCTCCTCGACGATGGTCTCGAACACCTCGTCGGGACCACCAACGCCGGATATCTGCACGAGGCGGTCGAGGCTCTGGTACCAGGCGATGAGAGGTGCGGTCTCGGTCTCGTAAAGTGCGAGTCTCCGGCGGATTGCGTCCTCGGTGTCGTCCTCACGCTGGACCACCTCACCGCCGCAGATGTCGCAGATCCAGGGAACGCTCGGCGGCAGCGCCGTCGAGTAGATCGTCCCGCAGACCTCACAAGTGCGCCGGCTCGCGAGACGAGTCAGGACGAGCTCCGTAGGGACCTCGACATCTATGGCGAGGTCCAGCTCTGCAGGATGCAGAAGCTCGTCGAGGCCCTGTGCCTGGGCCACCGTCCGCGGAAAGCCATCGAGCACAAAACCCCTGGTCCTCGTGTCGTCCTGGTCGAGCCGCTCACCGACCATCTTCAGGACGATCTCGTCAGGGATGAGCTCACCTGCGTCCATCAGGCGCCCGGCTTCGAGCCCGAGCGCGGTCTTGAGCTTGACCGCTGACCGCAGCATGTCACCCGTGGAAATGTGAGGGATCACATAGTGGTGCGACAGCCGCACGCACTGCGTCCCTTTGCCCGCCCCCTGCTTTCCTAGGACGACGAGGCGGCCGCCCGGTACCACTTACTGGAGGAAGCCCTGGTAGTTACGCATCATGAGCTGGCTGTCGATCTGTTTCATCGTCTCGAGAGCGACTCCGACGGCAATGAGCAGCGTTGTGCCGAAGAACGGGATGTTGCTCACATGCCAGCTGCGGAGCAGTACCGAAGGGATGAGGGCGACAGTGGCCAAGAAGAGGCTGCCGGGCAAAGTCAGCCTGTTCAGGATGCGGGACAGGTAGCGCTCGGTCGGCGGTCCAGGGCGGAACCCGGGGATGTAGCCACCCTGCTTCCGGATCTGGTCAGCCTGCTGGTAGGGGTCGAACGTGACGTGCACGTAGAAGAACGTGAAGAGCACGATGAACACGCCGTAGATGATGAGGTAGACGCCGTCCGTCGGGTTGAGGAGGTTGTTGTTCACCCAGTTGTGGTACGTGTTCCACGGGATGACGTTCGAGAGCAGCACCGGGATGTAGAGGAGCGAGCTCGCGAAGATGATCGGGATGACGCCGGCCTGGTTGACCTTGAGTGGGATATAGGTGCTCTGGCCGCCGTACATTCGACGGCCTTGCACCCGCTTGGCAAAGGTGACGGGGATGCGTCGCTGGCCCTGTTCCATGAAGACGATCGCTGTGAGAAGCAAGAGGCACACTACGAGCACGATGCCGACGCCGAGCCAACCCCGGTCGAGCTTGATGAACTGGCCGTAGATGGGGATAGCGCTGATGACGTTCGAGAAGATCATCAACGACATGCCGTTGCCGATCCCGCGCTGGGTGATGAGCTCACCGAGCCACATGACAAAGGCCGTCCCGGCCGTAAGCACGAGGATCATGAAGACCACGTGGCCGGCGGAGAAGTTGGGGATCAGGTCGGCCTGAGCTGGGGTCAGGCTCGAGAAGAGCCTGCCGGAATGGTACAAGAACACGATTCCAGAGGACTGCATCAGCGCCAGCCCGACCGTCAGGTAACGAGTTGCCTGCGTCAGCTTCTTCTGTCCGACGGCGCCCTGGTCCCGCCACTGCTCGAACTTCGGGATGACGCCCGAGAGGAGCTGGATGATGATCGACGCCGTGATGTACGGCATGATCCCGAGGCCGAGGATGGCGGCCTTGGACAGCCCTGTGCCGGCGAAGAGGCTGAGGTACCCGAGGACACCGTTGCTCTTCTGACCGGCCGTGATCGACTCGATCTTTGCGAAATCGATCCCCGGGAGCGGCACGTTCGTACCGACCTGGTAGATCGCAATCACGAGCAGGGTGAACAAGACCTTGTTGCGAAGGTCCGCCACCCGGAACATGTTGCGAAAACTGGCGAGCATGTCTCTCCTTGGAGGCCTCGGCCCCCGATTACGGCCCCGGGTGCCAGCTCAGGGGCGCTCGTACCCTAGCGGTTGGCGAGGGCGTTGCCTTGGGCAGGTGGCCGGCGGTCACCGAAGGGCTTGGGGACAACGGTCGTGGTGCCGCCTGCAGCCTCTATGGCCGCCACGGCAGAACGCGAGAAGGCGTGCGCCGAGACATCCATCTTGCGGGTCAGCTCGCCGTCGCCGAGCACCTTCACGAAGCCCTTGTGGTGGACGATCCCCGCTGCCTTCAAGCTCTCGGGCGTGACCTCGGTAGCTTCGAGCTCCTCGAGCACGTTCAGGTTGACGACGTTGTACTCGATGCGGAACGGGTTCGCGAAGCCGCGCAGC
>JBKQLZ010000186.1:0-12300 GCA_052146895.1 Acidimicrobiales bacterium | reverse complement strand
CTTGCGCTGAACCTGTTCTGGACCAATCGCTTTGCGATGACTCTCTATGAGAAACGCGCCACGCGCTGGTCCGACGTCCCGCGCACGCGCCCGGATGTCTTCTTGCCGATCCTCACGCCGTGGCAGGACGGCGAGCGCAAGGTGGCCGCCGTGCGAAGTGCATACGAGACGCTGCCGCCGACGTGGGACCGCGATGCGGAGGACCGGATCTTCAAGATCCTCTTCGACGTGTTCGGGCACCGTAAGAATCACGCGACAGATCTTCCGACCATAAAGCCCACCGTGGCCGAGATCCTGTCGGACCGGAGCAACCTCACGTTTCGGATGCGCAGCTACGACCCGGACTTCCCGGTCTACGACTACGTCGACATCGTCGACTGCGACGAGGAGGTCGCCGAGCTCGAGTCCTTGAGGCGCTGGGCCATGGTGCTCCACAACCAGTACCCATGGGACCGCGCCAAGGCTGAGCTCGTCGAGGTCGGCGAGCTGGAAGACGACGATTACGTCGTGGTCTTCCACCCACGCGACCAAGAAGTCCGGCACTTCTTTCGGCGCCTCCAGGCTGGCGAGGTGCCCACACCGCCTTCCAAAGCCAGCGAGACCACCCAGCCGATCCGCCCCTACCCGCCGGTAGATGTGAGAAGCCACTTCTCGGTGATGCCCCGCATCGAGGCGCTGGCGGTGGTGCACGGTGACGTGGTCTGCACGAACGAAGACCTCATCCGCAACGCCGCCTACAACTGGTCACCGATGGCGGCAGACGAGATCTTCCAGAAGACCGGTATCGAACAGCGCCGCTACACCACGCAAAGCCTCGAGGAGATCGCTCTGCAGGCGGCCAAGGCCGCGCTGCACCATGCCGGCCGCACCGCTGGCGAGATCGGTGCTGTGCTGGTTTGCACATGCACGAGCACCCGGATGATCCCGTCGATCGCTACCTGGATCTGCGGACAACTCGGAATCTTCCAGACACATGCCTCCTGCGACATCGTCGCGGCGTGCGCCGGGATGCCGTACGGCTTGTCCGAGGCGACGCGGATCCTGCAGGAGGTGCAACGTCCCGTGCTCCTCGTGTGCGCCGAGAAGTTCTCGGACAAGATCGGCAACGTCCGGCCGTCGCGCATGATCTTCGGGGACGGCGCTGGCGCGATCGTGGTCGGGGTTGCCCCGCCCGGTGAGCCTCCCGACATCGAGTACCTGCAGACCTACGCCAGCGGGCCGGCTAGCGAAGTGAACTCGATCATCTGGCCGAACCCTGCGTTCGACAACAACATCACCGTGTACGGCCCGGAGGTCAAAGCCCTGGCCGGTCGCTACCTCGTGCAGATGATCGAGGAGCTCAAGGTCCTTCCTTGCCCTGACGGGATGAAGGGCTCGCTTCTCGAGAGCATCGACCTCATCGTGCCCCACCAGGCCAACAAGACAATGGTCAGCGAGCTTGCCACGCAGGCAGGGCTTCTTCCCGACAGCCTCTACTTCAACATCGAGCAGGTCGGCAACGCCTCCTCGGCGAGCATCCCTCTGGCCATCCACGACGCCGTTCGTGACGGTGTCATCAAGGAGCCCCTGCGGATCTTCACTCCTGGCTTTGGAGCCGGCGCTGTTGCGGGTTATTGCGTGATGCGCGTCGATCCAGCCGTAGTGGCGACGGCGGCTGATTCTCATAGCGAGACGGCCTCACCGCTTGTCGAAAGCACGCCACCAAGCTCTGAGCTGCCCTCTGAGCAGGTGCACCTCGCGTTCGGTTGAGCCGGCAACGCGTCAGGAGACTTGTGACAGGGCCTTCCCGATGATCGTCGTCTCGTCGTCGAGCGACAGCGGCTCGTGGCATCGGTCTGCTGCCAGCTCGTCGATGGCCGAGAGTTGGGCCCCGATGGCCTCGGGAGTGTTCTCGGCGAGCACGACTCCCTCCGTCTCGGCAACGAGTATCCGTGCGATCCGGCCGCCGGCAACCGAATAGACGTGGCCGTTGACCGAGCACTCCTCGTGCGCGAGGTAGGCGACGAGCGGACTGACGGAGTCGGGAGAGACGCGTGACGAAAGCTCCCCGAGGATGTCCTCGGTCATCCGCGTGGACGCGATCGGGGCAATCGCGTTGACCCTTATGCCGTGGCCTGCGCCTTCGAGTGCTAGGACCCTGGTGAGCCCGGCCAGGCCCGCCTTGGCGGCACCGTAGTTCGCCTGGCCGAAATTGCCGAACAGACCGGAAGCGGAACTGGTGTTCACGATGCGCCCGTAGCCCTGCTCCCGCATGATCCGGAATGCCGGCTGGCTGACGTAGAACGCTCCCTTCAGGTGGACGTCGATCACCGAGTCGATCATGGCTGTATCCATCTTGTGGAAGGCCTTGTCCCGCAGGATCCCCGCGTTGTTGACGAGCACGTCGACCCGGCCGAAGGCGTCTATCGCGGCCTGCACGATCGCCTGGCCCCCTTCCGGGGTGGACACGCTGTCGTGGTTGGGCGCAGCGATGCCACCGAGGGCCGTGATCTCGTCGACCACGTGCTGCGCGGCAGTCACCGACGAGCCACTACCGTCGAGCGCGCCGCCCAGGTCGTTGACGAGGACTTGAGCACCCCGTCGGGCCAGTTCGAGCGCGTGAGAGCGCCCGAGACCGCCCCCTGCCCCAGTGATGATGACTACACGTCCCTCAAAGCGCAGTTCTGTCATGGTGATGTCCTTTTTCGTCGGGGAGCGGCGGTCGCAGCGGTTGCTGGCCGCGTGGTCCTTCGCGCTGGCTTGGAAGTGGCTCTCGGCGCGACTGCAGGCTTCCCATGACCAAGCTCCGCTGGCTTGGCCGGAGACGACGAGCCGACGAAGGAGGTCAGGACTGCCAACAGCGCGTGCTTCTGGGCGTCGTCCAGCCGGGGATCCTGACGGATCGCATCCTCTGTGTGGCTCGCACGCTCATCTGCGCCCGGGGACGCCACGCCGGCCGCCTGGAGCAAGAGCGTCTCGGCGGAGACGCTGAGCGCCTCTGCCAGGGCGCTGATCACTGCAATAGACGGGAGCGTCACTCCGTGCTCGATCTGGCTCAGATAGGGGTTGGAGATGCTGGCCAGTTCTGCGACTTGGCGCAGGGTCAGCTTGGCGAGCTGCCGCTGGCTACGGACGTACGCGCCGAAAGCGTCGTACATCTGGCCACGCGACGAGCCACTCACCGACCCACCCCTCGCTGAGACCCTCCAAGAAGGGTGCGGATGTTGCTAGGTGCAAACTAGCAGTTGCTTGATGGAGTTGTCCGCAAGTATTCCTCGACGATCAGCGCCAGTGCCTCGGCCGACTCCGGCCGCTGCAAGTCGTGACCGCCTGGCATCACCACCAACGAGGCGCGGGGGATACGCCTAGCGAGCACCCGGCTGTTGTCAGGTGGCACGACACGATCATGGCTCCCGCACACGACGAGCGTAGGAGCGGAGATGCTGCCGAGGAACGGGATGCTCGACCAGCTCGAGAATGCGAGCGCGGGCCACAGCAAACCCCACGCGTCTGTGGTCGGCCACGAGTTGCGAGCGCCGGCGGCTTGCAGGCCGCGCAGGACCGCTTTCCGGTTGCCCGGCGTGGATCCCACGCCACACGAGGTGGAGACGAGGATCAACCGATCCAGTCGCCCTGGCGCGTCGTGAGCGAACTGCTGGGCGACAGCGCCGCCATGGGAGTACCCGAGCACGTCCGCCTTGTCGACTCGAACGGCGTCGAGCACGGACGTAGCGAGAGCTGCGAGCGCGGGAATGGAGAGGGGAAGCACGGGCGCGGGGCTTCCGCCCACGCCGGGTACGTCGAAGCTGATGAGCCTGTGCCCTGACAGCTCCGAGGCGAACGGCCGCCAGCTCCCGAGCGGGCGAGTCATGCCGTTGATGAGCAGCAGAGCATCGCCATCGCCCTCGACCTGCACTGCGAGCTCGAGCCCGTTGACGCGCACAAGGTGGGGCTTGATCGTCGCCGGTCGAGGCCCGCTCATGCGCGGTCGCGCACGTAGCTGCCAGGCGCGTCCTCGAGCGGCGGGTAGTCCTTGCTGCCAAGCGCTCGGCGAGCCGCGACCGTTGGCCCGGCCCTCTCCGCGATCCACTCCGCCCAGTCGTCCCACCAGGTGCCGTCCACCAGCTGGGCCGCGTCCTTCCACTCCTGTGGGTCGGCCGGGTGGGCGTCATTGGTCCAGTGCTTGGCCTTCGGGCCAGGCGGGTTGACGATCCCAGCAATATGGCCGGACGTGCTCAGGACGAACCGGTTGTGCCCGCCGAGCAGCTGGGTGGTCTTGTAGCCCGAGAACCAGGGGACGATGTGGTCGTCGACCGCTGACAAGACGTAGGTATCGACCTTGACGGCTGCGGGGTCGAGCTTGTGACCGTCGACTTCGAAGACCCCGCGCGAGAACTCGTTGTTGAGGTAACACGACCGCAGGTACTCCGAGTGCATCTTCGCCGGCATACGGGTGCTGTCCTTGTTCCACACAAGCAGATCGAAGCCCGGCGGCTTGTTGCCGAGCAACCAGTTGTTCACTACGTACTGGAACACGAGATCGTTGGCGCGCAGCGCATCAAATGTGTGCGCCATCTTGTCTGAGTCGAGGTAACCCTGTTTGGCCATCTGCGCTTCGAGACCGGCGATAGTTGCCTCGTCGGTGAAGGTGCCGAGCGCGCCGGGGACGCTGAAGTCGGTGTGCGTGTTGAGCAGTGTGGCCGACTTGACCGAGTTGTCACCGATCGCGGCGTTGTAAGCAAGGCCGATGGCGGTCAAGGTCCCGCCTAGGCACACCGAGACCGTATTGACCTCAGGCGCTCCGGTGATCTCGCGCACGACCCGGATCGCGTCGAGCGGGCCCTGCCGCAGGTAGTCAGCGAAGCTCAGGTCGCGCATGGACGCATCGGGGTTGCGGTAGCTGATCGCGAAGCAGGTGTGACCGTGCTTGACGGCCCACTCGATCAAGCTCTTCCCGGGCGCGAGGTCCATGATGTAGTACTTGTTGATCCACGGCGGGCAGAACAGCAGGGGTACCGAGTGCACTCGCTTGACCTGTGGCTCGTACTGGATCAGCTCGATCAGGTCGCTCCGGTACACCACTGCTCCGGGAGTAGCGGCCATGTTCACGCCCACCTCGAAGCCAGAGCTGTCGACCTGCGACGGCCACCCTCCGTTGTTGCGGACGTCGTCCAGCATGTTCTTCGCACCACGAGCGACGCTCTTGCCGCGAGTTGCGAGCGCCTGGCGTACGGCGGCCGGGTTGCCTGCAAAGGTGTTCGTGGGCGCGAGCGCATCGACGATGAACTTCGCCGCGAAACGCGCCTTACTGTCCGCCGCGCCCTCCAACGCTGCGACGTCCATGAGCTCGGTAACGAGCTGGGCGCTGAGCAGGTACTGCTGTTCCAGCAGGAAGTACAGGGGATTGTCGGCATATGCCGGGTCGGCGAACCGCTTGTCGCCAGTGGCCGGAGACAAAGGCCCAGCCATCTCGCCACCCATTGCCCGCACTACCGCGGCCTGGGCTGCTGCGACGAGGCCTATCGCCGACCGGGCATTTGCGGCGGCGGCCGCCGCCGGGTTCTTTGCCAGGGCGGCAGCAGCCGCGGCCAGCGATCGCAAGAAGGAGACCGGATCGGCGACTGTCATCGGATCCTCGAGGGCGGGCACGCCGTCAAGAACGGACTGGCCTCTTGACTCCTCACTTCGTGCTGGCTTCATGGTGCGGGACTCCTAGCGACTAGCGAGCGAGGCAGGTGAGTGCTCCACCCCAGTAGGTGTGTTCAGGACTCTTCGGTGTTGGCCTCGATGTAGCTCCGGTATACACCGAGCAGGGCACGGCGTTGCGCCGCGGTGAGCCGTTTGTCGGCCTTGATCGCTGACTCGGTCGCGTCTTCGTCCGGCGCGGCGTCATTGATCAGCCCTGCTTGCTGGAGCAGGGTCTCGGCGGACACGTTAAGTGCCGTCGCGATCGACTTCAGCACGCGCACTGACGGCTCGTGCAAGCCGCGCTCGACTTGGCTCAAGTAGGGATTCGAGACCGCGGTCAGCTCGGACAACTGGCGCAGCGACAGATTTGCCATCTGCCGCTGCGCTCGGATGAAGTCGCCCAGCATGCGCCGGGCGTCAGCTTCCGGTGTTGTCATCAGCTTCGGCGTCTTCGGGCTCAGTCGGCTTTACGCTGACTTCGCAGAGACGAGGACCTTCTCGAGCTGCAACGCAAAGTCGCGCTGCGAGTTGAGCAGGTCGGATGCAACGTCGAAGGTGAATTTCGTCGCAGCTTCCATACCCGGCATTGAAGGCACGCCAGGAATGGAGGGCAGGTCCGGGACGGGAAGAACCGACACGGCCTTGGCCCAAGTCTCGACGGCGTTGAGCGTCAGCTGCTGGCCCTGCTGGATGGTGGATACCAACTGCTCGCGAATGTTCTGGGCGAGCTCAGGGATCTCAGTTGTGGTAGCGGTCTTGGTGGTCGCTGTAGCCATGGTGAACTCCTCAAGATCTAAGTTGAGTGCCTAACTTTTGGGCACTCGCACACAATACACCGCATCTGCTAGATATGTCAAGCGGTGTGTGCCGGACGCTGTCGTCCCACGGTGGCTACTGTCGACCGGGTGAGCGTTGACGGGCCGACAGCTATCAGTCGGATCTGACGATGCGGGTAGGACTCGCGCGGCGGCTGTCTCGCATCCGCCCGGTTGCTGCCTGGACCTGCGGCATGGCCGGGCTGGCGTCGTACAACTGGTGGGTCCTCGTGCCGCTCAGGCCAGGGTTGATGCGCTCACCGAACGAGCTCTTCAGCGATCTCGAAGTGACAGGCCAACCCTTCGCCACGTCGATGCAGCATGCCGATCTAGTGGCTGGCCTGCTCCTGATGGTGGGCTTCCTCGCAGCAGGCAGCCAAAGCATCCGCGGTGGCCGGTCCGACTGGGCGGCGATGATGGTCTTTGCCGCCAGCGGCACGCTCGGAGGGGTATTCCCGGAAGTGTGCGCTGATGGCATCAGCACGACATGCCGGAGCATGGAGTGGCACTTCCAGCTCCCTGCTCACCAGTACCTGCACATTGTCGCCGGGATCCTCGAATTCGGCGCCATCACGGTTGCGCTCCTGATCGCCTTCCGGCGGACGCGCAACGAGCAGAGTCGTTCAGCCAGCGCATACCGGTACGTGGCTCGAGCTGCCCTCATCGCTTACCCGGTCCTCGGTCTGGCGTACTTGACCAACAGGCTGGGGAGCATTCCCGAAGCCGCCTTCTTCGTGGGATTCACGGTGGTAGTCATCAACGAGCTCGCCGAACGAACCCACGCCCTCCGCTCAGATCCCGCTTACGGCAGTGGGGAATACGGTCAGATATCGGCGCCGGCCGGCTCGGGTTGATCTGTGTCTTCGCCTGCGACCGGCAGCCGGCCGAACACCGCAGGCGGCTCTCGCCAGAGAGGTCTACCGCCGCCGGTTGCGCCTGGACCGCCCTCGCGTGCCGCAGCGATCGCGCTCCACACGCGCTCTGGAGTGCATGGCATCGGCACATGACGTACCCCGAGGTTCGAGAGAGCATCCACCACGGCGTTGTGCACTGACGGCGTCGAGCCGATGGTGCCGGACTCCCCGATGCCTTTGGCCCCGAGCGGATTCCGCGGAGTCGGCGTCTCGGTGTTGAAGGTCTCGAATGAGGGCATCTCCGCCGCGCTCGGCATCGAGTAGTCGGCGAGCGAGGCCGTGAGCGGATTGCCCGCGGTGTCGTAGACGACCTCTTCGAAGAGCGCCTGCGCCATGCCCTGGGCAATCCCGCCGTGCTGCTGGCCCGTGACAAGGAGGGGATTGAGCACCTTGCCGCAGTCGTCGACAGCGATGTGACGAAGAGCCCTGACGCTGCCGGTCTCGGTGTCGACCTCGACGACCGACACGTGCGCGCCGAAGGGGAAGGTTGCTCCCTCCTGGGTGAAGTCCATCTCGGCCGCGAGCGCACCTCTCTCGTCGGCGCCATCTGGCTGCGATCCCTCGGCCTCGGCCTCGGCCTCGGCCAGGCTTGAGAGCTCGGCCCACGACAGCGCGGTGGCAGGCACCCCGGCTACGCCGAGTCCACGTCCGTCGTGGATGACAATGTCGTCGACGCTTGCCTCGAGCTCGTTCGCTGCGATTCCTCGAGCCTTCTCGAGCACCTGCTCGGCGGCTGACAGCACCGCGCTGCCGCCGATCTGCAGCGACCTCGACCCCCCGGTCCCGGCGCCCCGGGGCACCGCGGCGGTGTCGGACTGGACGAATGAGATCTGTTCCATGGCGATGCCCAGAGTGTCCGACACGATCATCGAGAACGCGGTCGCATGGCCCTGGCCGTGCCCAGAGGTGCCCACCCGTATCGTCGCCCGCCCGTCACGGTGCACCTCCACGGCGCCGAACTCGCCGCCCCCGCCGGCGGTTATCTCGACGTAGACGCAAACGCCTATCCCGAGCTGCAGACGATCACCCGATTCACGCCGCTCCTGCTGATCGCGTCGTAGCTGCCCGTAGTCGGCGAGTCTCAGCGCTTCGTCGAGCGCCAGGCCGTAGTCGCCACAGTCGTAAGTCGTGCCCATGACGGTTTGCATCGGCTCGGAGAACGCCGGCAACAGGTTGCGGCGGCGAATGTCGACCGGGTCGAGTCCGAGCTCGGCGGCAGCGATGTCCATCATCCGCTCGAGGAGCTCAGCCGCCTCTGGGCGGCCAGCCCCACGAAACGCCCCCATCGGCGTCGTATTGGTGACGGCAACGGCAACGTCGAAGCGGATCGCGGGGATCCGGTACACGCCCTGAGCCATCATCCGCGTCGGCCCGAGCGCGAGTCCTCCGCCAAAGCCCGCATACGCCCCGGCATCAGCGAGGATCCGCAGGTGCATCCCGGTGATGAGTCCGCCGTCGTCGAAGCCCATCTCGACCCACTGCGTCTGGCCGCGCCCGTGCGGCATCCCTACGAGGTTCTCCGACCGGTCCTGCACCCAGCGGACCGGTTGTCCGAGCCGAAGAGCAGAGGCGACAACCGCTGCATGTTCGGCACCCATACCTGCCTTGCCTCCGAACGCTCCGCCCACGTGAGGAGCGACCACTCGCAGCCTGGACCTCTCGAGGCCGAGGTTGCGGGCGAGCATGGCAGCAAACCCGTGCGGCATCTGGGTCGACACGTAGACCGTGAGATCATGACCCGCTCCGTCGTCGCCTGGTACCGCCGCAATGGCGTCTCCCTCCATGGGCATCACGGCGACACGCTGATTCTCGAGCTGCGCTCGGACGACTGTCACCGCTCCGGCCAAAGGGTCGGGATCGGCTGGATCCGCCGTCCCTGCGACGAGATTCGTACCCAGCTCCTCAAACTGAAGGGGAGCTCCATCGGCCAGGGCAGCTTCGGCATCCACGACAGGCACGAGCGGTTCGTAGTCCACGAGGACGAGCTCCGCCGCGTCGGCTGCGGCCGCCTCGGTCTCTGCGATCACGATCGCGACCGCTTCCCCGACGAAACGAACCTTTCCCTCCGCGAGCGCGGGCCGCGCACACTTGCGGTTGAGGACCATGAAGCCGTGAAAAGGCGGTATCCGGAGGTCGTCGGCCGTGTACACGGCTAGCACGCGAGAGGCGCTCCGGGCAGCCTCACAGTCGATCGAGCGCACGACTGCGTGGGCAAAGGGCGAGCGGACGAACTTCGCCACAGCGACACCGTCTATCGCGAGGTTGCCCACGAAAGTGCTGTGACCGGTCAGAAGCGCCGGATCTTCGACCCGGCGCACGCTGTTCCCGAGGAGTGAACCTGGCATGGTCGTAACCTACCGGGCGTGTCTGTCAGCCATGATTGGTCCCGAGCGAGTGCCGGGCGCCCCGCTAGCTCACACCGCGCCACCTAGGCGAGTTGTCAGGAGAGCGTCTGCGAGCAGTTCCAACGATCGCAGGCGGGCCTCGGTGCTAGGCGACTGGAGAGCCACGATGAGCTCGTCGGCGTTCGCGTGCTCCGCAAATCGTTCTGCGTAGGCCCTGACCTCGGAAGGCGTCCCCACGGCGGTGTAAGTGAGCATTCGTTCCACCTGCTGTCCAGGCACAGAAGCGAGCAGGGCGTTCGCCTCGTCCTCGGTGAAGGTGCTCCCCCGCCCGAGGACGGACACAACCCGGTTGCGCCTGGCGACGAGGAACTGCGCGTCAGCCTCCGCCTTGGAATCGGCGGCCACGACGTTGAGACCTGCAATGACGTGTGGCTCGGTCAGCTGCGCCGATGGCACGAACTCGCGCCGGTATACGGCGACGGCCTGCTGCAACGCGTCAGGAGCGAAGTGGGAGGCGAAGGCATACGGCAGCCCGAACGACGCTGCAACCTGAGCGCCGAACAAGGACGAGCCAAGGATGTAGAGCGGAACGTTTGTGCCCTTACCGGGTATGGCGTCAACGCCCGGGATGAGGCTCTCGCCCGCGAGATACCCCTGCAACTCGAGCACGTCGTCGGGGAACGTGTCGGCGGCTCTCGGATCCCGCCGAAGCGCGCGCATGGTGTTCCTGTCGGCCCCGGGAGCACGCCCGAGCCCTAGGTCGATGCGTTCCGGATGGAGTGACTCGAGTGTGCCGAACTGCTCAGCGATGGTGAGGGGAGAGTGGTTCGGGAGCATGATGCCGCCAGCGCCGAGGCGGATGCTCTGGGTGTGAGCAGCGATATGAGCGACGATCACGCTTGTGGCCGAAGAAGCGATCGTCGCCATGTTGTGGTGCTCGGCGTACCAGACCCGCCGGTAGCCGAGCGCCTCCGCCCTCTGAGCGAGCGCGACGCTCGCAGCAAAGCTGTCGCTGGCCGTCTGCCCTTTGCGGATCGGTGCGAGGTCGAGGATCGACAGTGGGATGGTCACAACAAGCGCCTACGGCGCCGAGACACTCACCATTGCGGCCATCTTGAGGGCAGTGTGCCAGTCGGCGGGTTGTTCTGGAGGACACCGCCAGGGGCACCCATCGACTCGAGCAGCTGGGAGAAGTTGTACCCGAAAGCTGTCGAATTCGCCCCACTGAACTGGCCGTAATCGGCCGCCATGGTTAGGCCCAACGCAGACGCATCGGCCCATCCCGTCTCGATGCCGTCGGGGCCTTCGTACACCTGACCGAGGACGGTATTCGGAGTCACGCTCTGGCCTACCTGCACCGATGGGCTGATGTCCTCGGCGGCGTAGACAGTGAGGCCATCCGCCGGCCCGTCGGTGAGCTGGTAGGCGATGAACGTGCCGCCTGGCCAGCCCGCACTGACGGTGTCGAGCACGACTCCGTCGCCTATGGCGTAGATCGGTCCTGAGCCGCTGTAGTCCACGCCTTGGTCAATACGTTCGGGGCTGAGATCGCTGATGGCCCGCAGGGGATTCGCGTAGCCGCCTGGCGCAGGTTTAACGGGAGCCGGAGGCGGAGGCGGCTTTTGGGCGGCCGCCGCTGCAGCAGCGGCCGCTGCCCGCTTCTCGGCCGCCGCCGCTGCCTGCTCTTCGGCCGCCTCGTGACGATCGTAAGCAGCGGTGACAAGGGCTAGAAGGTTGCCTTTGACCCGGCTCAAGATCGCCCGGTCAGTCGCGATCGCTGCGTCGGCTACTCGGTGAGCTGCGGAAAGCTGGCCGAGGGTCTTCCTCGTACGGCTCTCCTCGGAACGCAGCGCGCTTTCAGTCGTAGCGGTCTCGTGCTGGTCCACTTGCAAGGCGGCGATCGCCGAGTTCACGCTCCCGGTGGCGACGCCCTGGTAGACCTCCTCCTCCGGGAGTGAGTCGGCGTTGGCGGACCCGGGGAGCAATGCCGATGACCCTGACGCGTCTGTGACGTACGCCTCGATAGCCACCTCGCGCAGGCGGAGAGCCGCCGCTTCCTCGGCACGTTGGTCCTTCGCGAGATGAACGCGGTCGGACGCGACTTGACCCTCGATTCGGAGAAGCTGCGACTCGACCTTGTCGTAACGCACGACGAGCGACTGGACCCGTTCGCCTTCGTTCGCAATGAGTTGCTCGAGCTGAGCTGCCTTGGATCGGTCCGAGCCGATGCCCGCCCCTGCAGTGGGCGGCGGTACTGCGATGGTCGTCCCGACGGCGCCCAAAGCCGCCACCACGGCAAATACTGCCGCGCGGCTACGCGGGCTGAAGCTGATCCAGGGGGTTCTCGGACGAGCGCTGCGCGCAGCAGCACGCTTGCCAGCCCTCAAATTCCGGTTCGCCGCAAGCACGGAACACCACCTTACGCGCCCGATCGTATGCCGGGTCAAGTCTTGTGCCGCCGAGCAGGCAATACGCGGAGACACAGACCCGGGGGCCGACACCT
The DNA here is from genome assembly GCA_052146895.1 of Acidimicrobiales bacterium. Taxonomy (GTDB): domain Bacteria; phylum Actinomycetota; class Acidimicrobiia; order Acidimicrobiales; family Bog-793; genus Palsa-601. Next base: position 56 of record JBKQLZ010000186.1, on the reverse strand, counting down.
AAGTCTTCGCGGTCGCGAGCCACCTTCACACGTCGGTGGTCTCACCTTCGACAACC
>JBKQLZ010000185.1:0-3383 GCA_052146895.1 Acidimicrobiales bacterium | reverse complement strand
ACGTGCGCTACGTGGAGCAGCTGCGCTCGTTTCACGCTCAGTTCCCGCGCGAGCAGGTTCTCGTGCTGATCTACGACGACTTCCGCGCCGACAACGCCGGCACGATCCACCGGGTGCTCCGATTTCTGGAGGTCGATGCGACCGTGCCGGTACAGCCGACCGAGGCCAATCCCACCATTCGGATGCGCTCTCAAAGCGTGGACAGCCTCATCGACGCGGTGTCGATGGGGCGAGGCCGAGTGGGAGTCGGCGTGAAGACGATGGTCAAGCCTTTGCTGCCGCGCGCCGCGCGCCAGAGGGCGCTGCGGGCGACGCGGCGCCGGTTCGTCAGCGCGGATCCTGACCCGCCCGATGAGGAGTTGATGGGCGAGCTGCGCCGGCGCTTCAAGGGCGAGGTGGTGGCGCTCAGCGAGTATCTCGACCGCGATCTGGTGGGGCTGTGGGGCTATGACCGGATCGACTGACCCAGACGCAATGGCAATATCGCCCGAGCCGGCGCCCGGCGACGCCCTTTCGAGACGCATCCCCGACTTCTTCATCGTCGGTCAGCCCAAGAGTGGGACGACAGCCCTCTACAACGCCCTCAAACAGCACCCGCAGATATTCACGTCCAAGCGCAAGGAGCCGGCGTTCTTCGCGCGCGATCTGTGGCAGCGCTTTCAGCGTCGCCCGAAGTGGCCGCTACCGAAGACGCTCGACGAGTATCTGGCTCTGTTCGCCGGCGCGCGTCCCGACCAGCGGGCCGGCGAGGGCTCGACTATGTACCTGTGGTCGCGCGAGGCGGCGGCCGCGATCGCCGAGGTCCAGCCGCGGGCGCGCATCATCGCGATCCTGCGCGAGCCGGCCGCCTTCCTGCGCTCGCTGCACCTGCAGGAGGTGCAGAGCCACACCGAGACCGAGAAGGACCTGCGCAAGGCGCTGGCGCTCGAGGCGCTCAGGCGCCAGGGCAAGCGTATCCCGCGCTCCTGCCCGCGGCCGCAGGCGCTGCTCTACTCCGAGCGGCTTCAGTTCGTCGAGCAGCTGTGCCGCTATCACGCCGTGTTCCCGCCCGAGCAGGTCCTGATCCTGATCTACGACGACTATCGGGCAGACAACGACGGAACGATCCGCAAGGTGTTTCGGTTCCTCGACGTGGACGACACCGTGCCGGTTGAGGTGGCCGACGCCAACCCGACCGTGCGCCTACGCTCAGCGCAGGTGGATGACATGGTCTACGCCGTCACGGTCGGTCGCAGGGGCATGGCGCGAACGGTGAACGCCGCCGTCAAGAAGGTCACATCCAGGAAGCTCCGCCACCGTCTGCTGCGGAGCACCCATCGCAACATCGCCTTCGGCCGCCCGGCCCCGCCCGACGATGAGCTGATGCGCGAACTGCGGCTCCGCTTCAAGGGAGAGGTGCAGGCGCTCAGTGAGTATCTCGGACGTGACCTCGTCACGCTGTGGGGCTATGACGCACTGACCTGACGGCCGAGACGGTTCGCCTATCGGCTAGGCACCAGGTCCCAGCGGAGCTCGTAGCCGTGTATTGCCGGGTCAGTCAGAAGCTGCCTTTTCGCGCCGCCGTTGAGCGCCGTGAACTGCGTGTGGTAGCACCTCATCGCGGCGAGCTTGTCGGATGCCATCGACTCGTAGAGGTGCTCGACCTCGGCGGAACGCAGCGGTGGCATCTCCGGGACGCTCGCTAGGAACGACATCCAGAATGCGTCGACGTTGAGACACGGCTCGGGCTCGCTGCCGTCCACCCAATGCGGCCAGCCGTGCAGAACGCAATAGGGCAGGTCTGCGTAAAGGGTCACCGGAAGACCTGCATGCAGGAGCACACGCCCGTAGCGGCGGACCAGCAGGTGGTCGGTGTGCCCGCCCAGACCGGCGGGTACGTACACGCGCGAAGCGCTCGGCACGTGCGCGCTGAGCGCACGGTCGAGCTGCTCGAGAGTCGGACCGGCCCGCGTGCGGTACTGGTTGTCGAGGAACGGCAGGTTCATGGGCTTGCGGTTCGCGCGTGTGAGTGCCGTCGCGTCCTCCGCCATTCGCTCACGCGTTCGCATGGCCGAGTCGGTGGCCCCGGTGATGGAGTCCCACAAAGTCACATGTCCCGGCGACGGCGATCCGGCGAACACGTTAACCACGTTCAGCTCTCGATCGCTTCTCAGAAGGCTCCAGCAGTCGAGCACGGCGTCGTCCCAGTGAGGTGAGAGCAGGAGCGCCGGCGCGCGCGTGTCGGCGCGCATGTCCGTGCGGAAACGACTGTCCTTCAGGGCTACGCGGCGTGCCAGGATGCGTCGATGCACGGCATGTCGCAGGCTGTCTGCGCGGGCAGGCATCGGCGGTTGGCAGTATATAGTTCGGCTATGGCCACGTTGGCCGAGCCTCCGCGAGCGCAGCCGGATCAAAAGATCGCAAGCGCGAGCTGGCGCGCAGAGATCCAGCGGCGCCAGGAGGAGGTTCTGCCGCCCGGACGGGTCGTCGTCTCCTGCTCGGCACCGCTCGGCAGGGGAGGTCTCGGGCGTCACCTGCAAGAGATCGTCGAGGCCCTGGACCGACGCGGACAGACTGGGATCTGCATCAGCGGCTCCGAGCGGCCGCCGGTCGTTAGCGGGAGGTTTGAGAAGCTGGGGCGACGTGCCCTCAACACGGTGCTCTCGCTGCCGCCGATACGCAGTGCCGCGTCGCGCCGCGTGCTCCGCCACAGCCGCGAGTTCGATGTATGGGCCGCTGCAGAGATCCGCACCGCCGATCATCTGATCGCCTTCAACGGAACCTCCTTGGAGCAGTTTCGGGCGGCCAAGCGACTTGGCGGCATGTCAACGGCGGTGGTGTCGGCAACGTCGCACTTCCGCCTGCTGATACGGCAACATGAGCGCGCTCACCGCCAATACCCGCTCGAGGAATCGTGGGCAACGCGGCTCTTGGAGCGCAATCTAGACGAGTACGCCGAGGCGGATCGCATCTATGTGGCCTCGACGTACGCCCGAGACTCGTTCCTCGCCGAGGGCTTCAGCGAGGACGTGCTCGCGTGGTTCCCGCTGACACCGAGTCCCCGTTTCGCGCCGGACGATGCCCCGCGCGACTCTTCCACATTCGACATCGTGTTCGTCGGCGGCCTTTCCGTCGTCAAGGGCGTTCCGCTATTGATAGACGCCGTGCGTGCCTTGCCCCACACTGATATTCGCCTTTCTCTGGGGGGTGGCTGGAGATCGCGGGGGATGCGGCGCTTCGTCGAACGAGCGTGTGATCGAGACCGGCGCATCGTCGCCGGACACGGGGACCCTCTGTCGCGTCTGCACGGCGCACGGCTGTGTGTGCATCCGACATACAACGACGGCTTCGCCTACGCCCCCGCCGAGGCGCTGGCGTGCCGCGTGCCGGTCCTGGTCAGCGAG
>JBKQLZ010000184.1:0-16891 GCA_052146895.1 Acidimicrobiales bacterium | reverse complement strand
CTTGATCATCAGTAACGTCGCCCCGTTGCTTAATGGGACATTGAACATTGGCAATCAAACCGTCACGGGCGATACGGCCGGTCGACGGCGGCACTGGACGGCACGAACCTCGTCTTCGGATACGCCGAGGGCATGTTCGACCTGAACGCCGTCACGGGAGCGCTTATCTGGCAGTACGAGGACCCCAGCGCCACCGAGGCGCTCTCGTCGCCTGCAATCGCCGGCTCGCCCGGTGACGAGGTCGTCGCCGTCGGCGACATCGGCGGGGGAGTCGAGGTTGTCTCCCTTGCCACGGGCGCTCAGCTGTATCACTACCAAACAGGCGGTTACATCACTGCATCCCCAGCGATCTCGGACGGGAACATCCTCATCGCCTCCTCGGATGGCTTCCTCTACGACTTCGCGGTCGGCGGCGGGAACGAGTCGCCCTTGCCGAGCACCGAAGTCACTTCTCCAGCGCCAGCGTCGACCGTCCCGAACCCGAACGGTGACCTCACGATCACCGGCAGGGCGTCAGACACCACTGGGCTCGATACGGTCGAAGTTGCAATCCAGGCGAGCGGACCCGACGGTCCGTGGTGGGACGGCGCGACAGCCAGCTGGTCGCCCGGGCCGGTCGCGAACGAGGCAACGCTGGCAGCACCGGGGGCGCCCACGAGCGATTGGTCGCTCGGCTATCCCGAGCCGGGGGCCGGTGGCACGTACCAGGTGACCGCTAACGCTGTCTCGACGACCGGGCAGGCCGACATCACAGGCGGGCAGACCAGCTACGTCGTCTTGTCATCGACCAAGGGCGCCCACATCAAAGCCAATCCCTCGTTCGTCTCCCCGGGTGCCTCGGTCACCGTCACTGGGAGCGGCTTCGGCGATTCGGAGCCGATCACGATCGCCTTGCTAGGCACCGCCCTCGTGACGACCACTTCCACTCCGAAAGGCGACATCGCCGCGACGAAGGTGAAGATCCCTGCGAGCTCCGCCTTCGGCCAGACCAGTCTGACGGCCACTGGAGGCACGTCAGGGAAGTCGGCGGCTGCCGCCCTGACGATCGCCAACACGTGGGAGCAACTCGATTACGGGCCGTCTCACACGGACTTCGAGCCGAACGACAGCACGCTCTTCTACCTGGTGCATCCCGGCGGCAACATCTTCACGGACCTCGCCTGGCACTACCAGTCGGGCTCACCCGTCGACACTTCGCCAGCCATCGCTGACGGCGTCGCCTACGTGGCGAACAAAGCCGGGCAGCTGATGGCGATCGACATACACAACGGGGCGCCGCTGTGGACATGGTCGCTGCGGTCCGGAAACGCGATCGCCGGGTCCCCCGCCGTTGACCCGAGCAAGGGACTCGTCTTCGTGGGGGCGAACGACGGAACGCTCGACGCGGTATCGACGTCCACCGGCGCAACAGCGTGGTCGACAGAGATCGGTGGAGACGTGTCGGCGCCCATGTACTCGAACGGCCAGATTTACGTCACGTCGAGCACGGGAACTGTGGAGGCCGTCTCAGAGTCCACAGGAACCGAGTCCTGGGCGATGACTCTCGCAAGCCCGGTCACGGCCTCACCTGCGCTCGACGCGACCGACGGCGCACTCATCGTCGGGGAGTCGAACGGAGATGTCGTCTCGATTCCCACTAGCGGCGGCACGCCAACTTGGACATTCGCCACCGGCGGCGCAATCGCCGCCTCTGCGGATGTCACTGGCGGTGTCGTGTATGTCGGGTCGGCCGACAAGAGGATCTACGCGCTGCACGCCTCGACAGGCGACCTCGAGTGGTCCTACAAGACCGATGGTCTCGTGAAGGACACGCCGGCGGTCACCGACGCGGGAACCCCTAGCGGCATTACCGAGGTCCTCGTCGGCTCCAATGACGGCAGCCTCTACGCCCTTGCGGCGTCAAGTGGTGCCCTCGAGTACAAATTGCCCTTCCGCTCGCCGATCGTCGGTCTCGCTACGGTGAGGGGCGTCACCGTCGTCACCACCGCACGCGGGATCGTCGGGAGCGCGCGGGACTACACGGACCTCGACGTCTGGAACTACCAGACAGGGGCAGCGATCTCCGCCGCGCCCGTTGTCGTCGACGGCGCGATCTACGTGGGAGCGGGCGACGGCAACCTCTACGCGTTCACGAGCTACGGTCAACCGCCCATCTGACGAACGGGCTCAGCTGCCAGCCTCAGCGAGCCGTCTTCGCCTTCTTCGCAGCTCGCTTTTCCTTGAGCGACTTTCCGACTTTCTTCGGGCTGGACTTCTTCGGTGATTTGTCAGCCATTGGGGTCTCTCTTCCTAGGTGTGCATTGAGCCTACGGCCCGCTCGGGCCGCGTGCATCGACTCCGCTCCGGCTAATTACTCAGCGCCGGTCATCAGCTCAGCGCCGGCGCTCCGCCAGGGTGTGAGGCCCGGCCGGCAGGTACCCACCGGCGGCGCGGATCTGCTCGTCCCACGGCGTGAGAAGGCCGATCAGCTCCTCGAACCCGTCGCCGAGGCCGTCCAGAATGGATTGGCACTGGCGATCCGTCGCCACCTCGACCTCCTCGCGCGAGCGGCGGCCCGCCTCCGTCATGCCTCCTTCCACGACCAGCCCGCGCTCAGTCAACCTCGTCTCGGCCTCGTCGAGCTGCTCGTCGCTCCACGCGCGTGTCCTGACGTAGGTCCGCATCGGGAGACCCCAGTACAACTCCGTCAGGAGCCCGATCTCGGTCGCGTCGTAGCCGGCGTCAAGCCACGCCGCGATGTGCGCGTCGCCGCGGAACTCCCGCAACCGATCCGCTAGGCGCCAGGCTGCGCCGACGGGCTCTGCGGGTAAGTCGAGCGCGAGCAAGCCTGCGTACAACACCCGGCCCTCCGGTCGTAGCCGCTCGCCGGCGCGATTCAGCAATTCCATAGCTCGTTCGACACCTTCTGGCTCCTGGCCGAGAACGCGGCTCAGCTGGCCTACAGCTCCAGCAGTCCGGGCATCACAGATCGTCCTCGCATCGGTGATCGACCAGCCGAAGTCGACCGCCGGAATGACGGCGGCGGGGTTGAAGACTCCGAAAGCGGCGGCCACGACAGTCCCGGGGACCTGCCCAAGGACCGACCCCCGGCTCGTGAAGTACGCCGCGCCGTCGGGTAGGGCAACCTCGCCCAGTTGGCCAGGGCTCGGAGAGAATCCCAACCCTTCATACAGCTCATGGCACTCTCTCGAGAAGTACACCTGTCCGGCGAACGGCTCGAGGGCCGCGGCAAGACGCCTCGCAGGTAGGCTCAAAACGGTCTCGGTCACGTTGCTCCCTCTCGATGGAGTGAACGGGTCATTGAATCGTAGGAGCGAGGAGGTGCATCGTCATGAAGGAGCTCACCTACCCACGTCTGCTGCTCCCGCGAGCCGATGCGCTCGCAGACAAGGTGGCATTCGTCGACATCACCCGCGAGGGCACACGGTACGAAGGCACGTTTGGCACTCACGTGGAACGTGTGCTGCGGCTCACGAACGCCTTGCGGAGCGAGCTCGGCGTCGAGAACGGCGACCGGTTCGCCGTCCTCGCCATGAACGGCCACGAGTTCATCGAGCTCTACCATGCGGCCCTCTTCGGGGCAGGCATCATCAACCCGCTGAACATCCGTTTCACTCCCGCCGAGCTCGCTTACGTGATCAACAACTCCAACTCGAAGGTCGTCTTCACCGACCCGGTCTTCGTGTCGCTCATCGACAAGGCGGTCGCTGAGGAAGGTGCGAGGATCGAGAAGCTCGTCATCATCGCCGGCGAGCAAGGCGACGGCATCACGGGCCGAGACGCTGACACGATCTCGTATGAGGAGCTCCTCGCCGCGGGCGAGCCGACCCTGCCGCCTGAGCCCTCGGAGGACGACGCCGCGATCCTGATGTACACCGGAGGCACCACGGGCTTCCCGAAGGGCGCTCTGCTCGAGCAGCGGGCCGAGATCCTGAACGTCTACCACGTGTTGTTCGAGATCGGCGTTCGCGAGAACCGGAGATTCCTCTTCCAGTCGCCGATGTTCCACGCCGCTGTGGTCGCCGGTGTTCTAGGCATCCCAGGCACTGGCGCCACGTCGGTCACGATCCCGCTCTTCGACGCATCGCTGGTGCTGCGTGTCATCGAGGAGCAGAAGATAGACACCACAATGGTGGTCCCGGTCATGTTCTCGCTGCTTGAAAGGGTCGAGGGTTTCTCGGCGGCGCCGTTGGCGTCGCTCCGCCAGGTCGTCTACGGGGCTGCGCCGATCTCGCCGGAGTTGCTCGGACGCTGGTTGGAATTGCTGCCGGACGCGGACTTCATCCAGGGATACGGGATGACCGAGGCTGCGTCAGTGCTGACCTTCCTCGCAGCCGCTGACCACAGGCGGCCCGGCGGGGCTCTCACCGCTGCCGGGCGTGCGGTGATCGGCGTCGAGCTCCAGATCACCGATTCTCTCGGCAAGGTGCTCCCCCAAGGAGAAGCCGGCGAGGTGTGCGCGCGGGGTGGGAATCTCATGCGTGAGTACTGGAACAACCCCGAAGAGACCGCTGCAGCCATGCGGGACGGCTGGTATCGCACTGGAGATATGGGTTATATCGACTCGCGCGGCCTTCTGCACCTGACCGATCGGATGAAGGACATGATCGTCACCGGCGGTGAGAACGTCTACTCGACCGAGGTCGAGAACGCGATCGCAACCCACCCCGATGTCGCGGAGGTGGCGGTGATCGGCATCCCGAACGAGACCTGGGGCGAGGCGGTCCATGCGATCGTCGTCTTGAAAGAAGAAGGAAAGGCGACAGCCGACGACCTCATCGAGTACGCCCGCCGGGTCCTCGCGGGATTCAAGGTGCCGAAGTCCGTTGAGTTCCAGAAAGGCCCGCTACCGCTGTCCGGCGCGTTCAAGCCGTTGAAGCGAGAGCTGCGAAAACGCTACTGGCAGGGGCAAGATCGCCAAGTGAGCTAGCGCGGCCCCTGAAGCGGCGGAATTAGTGCCCGCGCAGCCGGTCGAGTTCGCGGCGGTCCTTCTTCGTCGGGCGTCCTTCCCCGCGGATGACCACGACCCCTGTCTCCCGCTCACGCGGTGGGGGTGGAGGGCTCCTGTCCGCAAAGCACTCTGCGGCCGCTGCAGCGCCGACGCGCCGCTCGATCACCCTCGTCACGTCGAAGACGCGGTGCCGGCCACCGACACTTACCTCGACGACGTCACCGATGCTCACAGAGGTAGACGCCTTGGCAGGTACTTCGTTGACCTGGACATGACCAGCTCGGCATGCTGCTGTGGCGTCCGAGCGCGCTTTGAAGACGCGAACCGCCCAGAGCCACCGGTCAACACGGGTTGCCGCTAGCGACGGTGCGAGGGGATGGCGCACTCATACCTCCGGGTCAGAGGAGTCAGGCTGTCAACGCGGCCGAGACCTCGAGAAGCCCTGGCCCTTCAAACGCGATCCGCCGGCCCGGTTCCAACCTGCTGAGGCCTTCACCACCTCGAGCCTCTCGAGCACCATGCCATCCGACTCGATCCAGACCCGCTTGTGCCCGCCTCCCGATGCAACCACCTGGGCGGCATCTCGCGCCTCCTCGAGGGTCTCGAACTCGCCGCCCGAGTCTGCGGCCTTGTCAAGAGCGACCGTCCGGATCTCGTAGATGACCGCAACCTACCGCGTTGGCGCGGCTGCGCCCGAGATGCGGGCTGTAGGGAACTCAAGCATCGCAGCGGACGGAGTCGATGACGGCAAGGATCTCGTCGCCGTAGCGCTCCAACTTCGTCGGCCCGATTCCTCGGCAACCGGCAAGCTCCGAGAGAGAGCCCGGTGCCCTCGCGGCGATTCCTTCGAGGTGGTCGTCCGACAGTACGACGTACGCGGGGACCTTGTCGCGCAGGGCGGTCGAGCGTCGCCAGTCGCGAAGAGCCTTCGACACCTGCTCGCGGGCCTCTTGTCCCTCGGCGCCGAGCGCCCCGGGGGGCAGCGGGGCGAGCGTCTTGGGTCGCTTGGCTTCGACGCGGGGTAGCCGGACGGGCTCGGGCTGAACCTGAGGGAACTCGCGGAACATCTCGTCGCAAAAGCGCGCCGGCGCGTCCCGGTCTGCCAGCACTACGACATCGCTCGAGCAGCGCGTGATCGCCACGTGGAAGATCCGCCTCTCCTCCTCGATGTCGCCGGCCAACCGATGAGGGAACATCTCCTCGGACGCCCCGACGACGAGGACGTGTGGCCACTCCTGGCCCTTCACCCGATGGACGGTCGAAAGAGTCACGAGGCCGGCGTCGCTCTCGGGCGCGCGGACCGCAAGCATCTCTCGCAGCCACCCCTCGAAACTCTCCGGGTCCTCGTGCAACCCCGCGACCTGCTCGAGGGCTGCCAGATCGTCGAGATGAGTGGAGCGGTCGAGGTCTCGCTTGGACGAGTCGAGGACGTCCATCGCCTGACCAAGACCGATCCTCCGACGGATGAACGACAGGGACGCCGCTGTGGTGCCGCCTGCGACGGTCCGAGCCAAGAGCTCGAGGTCGTCCGCGTATCCCTCCAGCTTCTCGACGTCCCCGCCGGAGAGTGCCGAGGCAAGGCTACGGATGTCACTCACGGACGTGGTGGGGCGCCGGAGGAGGAGCTCGGTGACGTTGCGCGCTATCTTGCGGCTCGGACGGCGAATCGTCTCGGCCACGTCACCGCGCAAGATGTGAGCGGGGTCACAGCCGATGCGGAGGTAGGCCAACGCCGCCTTGATTCCGGTCCGGTTCAGGATGTCCGGTCCCAGCGGCACGGTGCAGGGCACGCCGTTCTCACAAAGCGTGACCTGGAAAGGCAACAGCGCGGCATTCACGCGAGCCAGCACGGCGATGTCGGCCCACGCCGCTCCCTCGGTGCTCCAGCGGCGGATCTCGCTCAGCGCCGACTCGGCGTGCTGTAGGGACGGGCGACGGTCGACCCGCAGGCACTCGGGCACGACCCGGCCGTCCTGTGACGGGGAGATCGACTTCCTCACTCGACGCCGGTTGCGGGCGAGCAGTCGCGACGCTGCCTGGACTACGGCCGGCGGGCAGCGGTAGTTGGTCTCGAGCGCGTAGAGCGACGCCCCGGGGAAGTAGCGCTCGTAGCCGATGAGGAACTCGGGAGTCGCTCCGGCGTAGCTGTAGATGACCTGGTCGTCGTCACCGACACCGAAGACGTCGTGGGTAGGCGCCGAGAGGAGACGGAGCAGGAGCAGGTGCGCGGGTGTCAGGTCTTGAAACTCGTCAACCAGTAAGTGACGGGCGTGGCTCTGGGCCCGCGAGCGAAGATCGGGGCGCGTGAGCAACAGCTCGATCGCGAGATAGATCTGCTCGTCGAAGTCGACGAAGTTGTTGTCGGCGAGCGTGGTCCTGTAGCGGTTGAACGCGTCCGCTATTCCGGCCGCGTCGGGGATCGCCTCCTCGGCCTCGGTGGGAGCTACCAACCCCAGGCGGACCATCGACAGAGCTTCCAGGTACGGGAGCCAGGGGTCGGTGTTTACCAAGCGGCGAACGGGCAGGAGGGACTGGAGGATATGGCGGACGTCGCGCTCGTCGATCACGCTCCGCCTAGGGGCGCCAGTCGGGCCGAAGGGAGAGGAGCCGTTCACGATCGCGAGGCCGAGAGCGTTCAAGGTCCGGATGTGAGCGGGCAGTCCAGCCGTGCGCTCTAGTAGCTCGTCAGCTGCTCGCTTGTTGAACGCGACGGCCACGACGGTGCTCGCGGTCACCTGGCGATCGGCAAGAAGGTGGCGCAACCGCTCTGTCAGCACCCTCGTCTTGCCTGAGCCAGCCGGGGCGATGATGCGTGCCGGGCCGGAGAGGTGAGCGACGGCACGCAGCTGGTCGGGAGCAAGCTCGGACGAGACCAGCGATGCGCGGTCCACCGTCAGCGATCCAGCCTCGATGGACTCCCGATGCAATACGACGAAGTCTGTCCCGACCGGCAGCGAGCCTCGCGGCCCACCATCGCACCATGCCGCGGTCCCGTCGGGGAGCTTGACGTCGCCGTCCTCCGACTCGATGGCACCGAGGCGCGCCGCGCGCCGCGTGTGCCACCAGATGGGCGCCGCATCGGTCTCGCGACCGTCGTAGTTGTTCGACCAGACGAGATACTGAAGCCGCTCGCGGGCGAAATCGTGACCGGGATCAAGCTCGTAGGGTGGGCGATCACAGCGTTCCGGCTCGCGCAAGGCTCCCGCGTCGACGTCGAGCTCGATCACGACGGGCACGCGCTCGAGCCAGAGGCGATGAAGCTCATCCGCCAGGACGGACGGCCGAGCCAGGGCCTCTGCATCGACGACTCGGCGCGGCCAGTTCGCAGCACCGGGTGGGGGCGCCGCTCCGGGGTTCACGACGATCCCGCGGCCTAGTGCGGGTGGACCGGGGAACTCAGACATCGAGAGAGACCCTACGCGAGGGGTGTCGAAGTCCCGTCACTCGGCAAGAGGCTGAGGCGCTGAGCTCATGCTGTGAGCGAGCGCTGAGGGTTCGCGTCCCCTACTCCGTCGCGATCGCAGCCAGCACGTCGAGCTTCGCTGCACGCCGCGCCGGCCAGGACGCCGCACCCAGGCCGAGCAGCGCCGAGATGAAGAGGAAGACGACGAGTGACGTGAACGGGATGACGATGTCTGTGATGCCGGCCTGGCGGAGCGACCATGCGAACGCCACGCCCAACCCCGTCCCGATGACCACCCCGATGATGGCCCCGAACACCGCAAGGATCACGGCCTCCGACCGGATCATCGCCTTCACCTGGCGGCGCCGCATACCGACAGCCCGGAGCAAGCCGATCTCGCGCGTCCGTTCGAAGACCGACAACAGCAGAGTGTTCACGATCCCGATCAGCGCGATCACGATCGCGAGGGCCAAGAGGACGTACACCAGGCCGAGCAGCGCGTTCACCTGCTGTTGCTGCGCCTTCAAGAACTCGGCTCTCGTCTGGACCTTCAGGCCTGGATAGGCGCGCAACCCCGCGACGATTGTCGACTTCCCGTCTGAGCTCTGAGGCTTCGATGTCTGGATCAACACCGCTACAGGCAGCTGTTGGGAGAAGTGGGAGCTATAGAAGGCCCCGCTTACGAGGAAGCTGCCCAAGAGCGAGTTCGGCCGGTAGATCCCTCCGATCCGCATAGTCGAGCTACCCGTGAGGGCGAACTTGACAGGCACGACGGACCCGACGGAGAGGTGGTCCGAGCCGGCGGTCGTCGTGTCAATGAGCAGATCGCCCGCCGCAAGAGCCGGTGAGCCCGAGCCGGATGTCAAGCTGAGGATGACCGTCTTCGCGAGTCCCGCGGCAGAGATGGCTGTCAAGTCCGTCGTTGACTTCCTGAACTGGAACGGCCCGGTGTAGACGCTCGACACCCCCGTGACGCCCGGGATGCGCGACGCCGCGGCCGCAACCGAGGCGCTGAACCCGCCCGGCCCTTCGCTCGAGCCGGTGACTATGTAATTCGCGCTCACAGCGTCGGTGACGGCACTAGTGGCGGACTTTGACAAAGATGCTCCGAAAACGGCGATCGTCGAGACAAGTGCCAGACCAACCATGAGCGCCGACGCCGTCTGCGCAGTCCGCCTGGGGCTTCGCATCGAGTTCTCCCGGCCGAGACGCCCGGCAATCCCCATCGAGCCTGCCAAAGGTCGACCGAGAACGCTCGACATTGGTCGGGCCACGACTGGGGCCAGCATGCCGACTCCTATGAAGACGGCCACGGCGCCTACTCCGACGAGCTGGATCGTGTGTCCGGCGAGCCCTCCGCCGAGGACCCCGACACCTAGTACGGCGATAACCCCTCCTACGAGGAGCCGTCGGCGAGACGACTCGTCCTCGCCAGACCGATGATCGCTGATCGCCGCGATCGGCGCGATGCGGACCGCGCGCCGCGCCGGGCTGATCGCGGACACGACCGTCACGCCTATCCCTACGGCCAAGGCTGCCACCACCGTCCGCGCCTGGAACACGAGCGGGCCGGTCGGAAGCGTGATCCCGAAGCCCTTCAGGAGCTCCTCGAGACCTATCGCCGTGAGCACTCCGAGGCCAAGGCCAATCAGCGCCGAGACAAGACCGACGATTGCCGCCTCGGCGATGACGGACGTGAAGATCTGCCTCCTGCTGGCCCCGAGTATCCGCAGCAGAGCCAGCTCTCGGGTGCGTTGCCCGACGATGATCGAGAACGTGTTGAAGATCGTGAATCCGCCTACGAAAAGCGAGATGAAGGCGAACACGAGCAGTGCCGTCGAGAAGAAACTCAGCGCCGAGTCAATGGCGCTCGTCGACTGTTGGGCCTGCGCCGCACCGGTGATCACCTCGACGCCGGGCGGAAGGACCTTTGCTATCGCGCGCTCCAGCTGGGCCTTGTTGACTCCCGCCTTGGCGAGCACGTCAATCGCGTCATAGCGCCCGACTTCGCCGAACAGCTTCTGCGCGGTCTGGAGCTGAAACGCGGCGATCGTCGCGCCGGCGAGATTGTCCGCCGTCCCGAAGCTCACGATCCCGGTGAGCGTGAAGGATTGCGGAGCGCCTTGGAAGAGGATCCGGACCCGCTCGCCGACATGGAAGTGGTACTTGTCCGCTGTCCCCTTGTCGATGACCACCTCGTGGGCGGTGATGGGTGGCGAGCCTTCGACGAGGTGAAGAGCCGCCAGCTTGGAGTTGGGATCGTACGAGAAGCCGAGCGACGGTGCCCCGCCGTTGCTGACCACCTTGCCGTCGGGCGCAATCAACTCGGCGTAGCCCCCGACACCACCGACCGCGTCCTCAACTCCCGGCACTGCCTGCACTTTGGCTGCGAGCGATTGCGGGATCGGCTTCGCATTGCCCTCGCTGCCTTGTGTGCCTGCCAACACGGGCTTGGCCTGCACGACGAAGTCGACGTTGTGATACACGTTGCCGAACAGCGTCGTGAACGTCTGGCGGAGAGTGTCGGTGAGAACGAGGGTTCCCGACACGAACGTCACCCCGAGCACGATGGCAAGCGCTGTGAGCGCCAACCTCAACTTGTGCGCGAGCAGACCCTTCAAAGTCGCCTTGCGCATGTCAGCTACCGAGTGACTTCACATGCTCGAGTACCGACTCGGCGGTCGGCGACAACAGCTCGCCAACCACCTTGCCGTCGCCGAGGAACACCACCCGATCCGCGTAGGCCGCACCCCGCGGGTCGTGAGTGACCATCACGATCGACTGACCGAACTCGGTGACCGAGCGGCGCATGAAGGCAAGCAGCTCGGCGGAGGCGTTCGAGTCGAGGTTACCCGTTGGCTCGTCCGCGAATATCAGGTCGGGACGCCCGATCAGGGCACGGGCGCACGCCACTCGCTGCTGCTGGCCCCCTGACAGCTCGTTCGGCCTGTGGCTCAGCCGGTCACGGATACCGAGCTGGTCGACGAGGTAGTCGAACCACGCCTGGTCGACATGCTTGCCTGCGAGGTCCGCTGGAAGCGAGATGTTCTCCCCAGCCGTAAGCGTGGGCACGAGGTTGAACGATTGAAAGACAAAGCCGACCCGGTCGCGCCGCATCTCGGTCAACTGGCTGTCGTTCAGCGCTCCAATCTCGAGGCTGCCGACGAAGGTCTGGCCGGAAGTCGGGGTGTCGAGCCCGGCCATGCAGTGCATGAGGGTCGACTTGCCCGAGCCCGACGGGCCCATTACGGCCGTGAAGCGGCCTCGCTCGAAGTCCACATTGATTCCGTCGAGGGCGCGCACTACGGCATCGCCCTTGCCGTAGATCTTCGTGAGCTCGACTGCACGGGCTGCCGGACCGGCCGGCGGCGCTGGCGAGACCGCGGGTGCGTTGTCGGTGATCGTCATCGAGGGCAGCCTCGCGAGGGCGTGACGGCACGTGGAGGGACAGAGTGCATGCAGAGATCATCCCCCAAGTTCGCGGCCTTCCGAAATCAGGGATCACCCGGATCGAACCCCGAGATCTAGCGGCTGCGCCGACAATGGCGCCTCCGCCGGATAGGGTCGCCGTATCTCAGCCCCGCCTGAGGCTCTCCTCCCCCTGGGAGAGATCGGCCGGTTCCCATGGAACCCGATGTTGAAGAAGCGAACTTAAAGGCGCTGGTCACGGGCTCACCGGACCGGGTGTCCGCCGTCGCGGCGGCACTGCAAGCCCGCGGGTGTGAGGTCGTCACCGTCGACGCACCGGACACTCTCCCTGCAGTCTGCGCATCCCTCGGTGAGAACGCGATCGACTTGTACATCCAGTTACCTGTCAACGTGCCGTCACGAGGTGACAGCGTCGTCGCAAGGTTGCGGGCGTTCCTCGCGGGCGGCCTCTTGACGCGAGTCGACGACGCGGCCACCGTGCTCGGGACGCTTCGTCCAAATGCTTCAGTCGTGCTCGTCGCGGGCAACCTGCCGGCCGAGCTCACCGCGCCCGACGATCGCCAAGCCCGGATCTCCCTCATGAAAGTGCTGCTTCAGGCCATCCGTGCCGACACTGCCCCCGTCCCTGTTCGGGGGGTAGTCGTGGAACATAGGCGCACTCCCGAGGAGATAGCCGAGATCGCCTTGGATCCCGCCGCGAATCGCCTGAGCAAGATGGCCGACCTAGCCGAGCGATACCCCGAGATGGACTACGCCGACTGGCGTCTTGCCGTGCTCGGTCTGGCGAGCATCGAGAGCTGACGAGGAGAACAACATGGAACAGCGCGTTGCATTGGTCACGGGTGGTACCCGTGGAATCGGGGCGGCGATCATCGGAGCCCTCGCGGCGGACGGCATCGTCGTCGCTGCCGGCTACAGCACCAACCACGACGCGGCCGATGACATGGCCGCAAAGCTCGCCGTGGAAGGCCACACCGTCTCGCTTCACGCCGGCAACATCGGCGTACCCGAGGATTGCGAGCGAGTGGTCGCCGAGGTCATCGAAAAGCACGGCCACCTCGACTATCTGATCAACAACGCCGGCATCACCGTCGACAAGACGGTGCGCAAGATGACGGTCGAGGACTGGCATGCCGTGCTGCGTGTCAACTTGTCGGGCGCCTTCTACATGTCCAAGGCCGTCCTCGAGCACATGATCGGGCGCAACTTCGGTCGCATCGTCAACATCAGCTCGATCATCGGCTCGACCGGCAGCATCGGCCAGGCCAACTACGCCGCTGCCAAGTCAGGCCTGTTCGGCCTCACCAAGAGCTTGGCCTTGGAGACGGCGCGCAAGGGCATCACCGTGAACTGTGTCACTCCCGGCTTCATCGACACCGAGATGGTGGCTGCCGTCCCCCCGGATGTCCTCGACAAGATCGTCGGCAAGATCCCCATGCGACGGCTCGGTCGTCCCGAGGAGATCGCCCACGCGGTGCGGTTCCTGCTGCAGGACAACGCCGGCTACATCACGGGCAGCGTGCTCGCGGTCAACGGTGGCTTGGAGATGTGATCTGACTCAGGCGGATCCGCTCCGCCGATACCGTGAAAGCACCACTCTCACCGCTATGCGCGTTAGGCGTCGGCGCGTAAGGCGTGGCTGGAGGTTGCCGAATGTTCACGCGGGTCTTGGCAGTCAATCGAGGTGAGTCCGCAATGCGACTGACCCGGGCCGTTAGAGAGCTGAACGAGCAGCGGGGCTTCGGCATCCGGGTGATTGCCTTGCACACCGCGTCAGAGCGCCGGGCGCCGTTCGTCCGTGCAGCCGACGAGGCACTGTGCCTCCCCGATGTCACCGCCGAAGGCGGCGCCTACTGCGACCACGCCGCGCTCGAGCGGGCACTGCGTGCGAGCCGAGCAGACGCTGTGTGGGTCGGCTGGGGATTCGTCGCCGAGGACCCTCGGTTCTCTGAGCTTTGCGACAGGCTCGGCATCCTGTTCATCGGCCCTTCTCCGCAGGCGATGCGAAAGCTGGGCGACCGGACCCGCGCCACGCTCCTGGCCGAGCAAGTGGGGATCCGGGTCGCTCCGCCGACTGACGGCGTTGTTGCAGGCTGCCGGCAGATCGAAGTTCAGGTCATCGCGGACAACTACGGGAGCGTGTGGGCGCTCGGAGTCCGCGACTGCACCGTCCAGTGGCACGACCGCAAGCTGGTCGAGGAGTCCAGTCCTCCGGTATTGAATGCGGAGCAGGCGGGAAAGCTCCGCTCGGCGGCCGCCGCCCTCGTGCGGGCAGCCGACTACCGGGGGGTGGGGACGGTGCAGTTCGGCTACTGGCCGGCCGAGAAGGCCTTCGCGTTCCTCGGGGTGATCACACGGTTGCAGTCCGAGCACGCGGTCACCGAGGCCACCACAGGGCTTGACCTCGTCAAGGCGCAATTGCTCGTAGCTGGCGGCGAGAGGCTGGTCGGCGACGCACCGCCGGAGGTCGGCCACGCTATCGAGGCTCGCCTCAAAGCCGACTACGCCGACAGCGGTTCTGAGCCCGCGCCGGCGTTTGTGGAGCTGCTCCGGCTGCCGTCCGGCCCAGGCGTCCGCGTCGACACCGGGCTCGTCGCTGGTGACGTGATCCCACCCGGCTACGACTCGACGGTCGCCAAGATCATCGCCTCTGGGCAGGACCGCTCTGAGGCCTTGGCACGGCTTCGTTGCGCCCTACGAGAGACCACGATCCTCATCCGTGGCGGTACGACCAACAAGTCCTTCCTGCTGGACCTGCTGGAGAGCCCGGGGTTCGTCTCGGGTGAGTGGGACACGAGTTGGCTGGACAGCGGGGGCCTCTTCACAACGGCAGCGCCGGGTCGCCACGCAGATATTGCTCTGCTCAGCGCTGCCATTGACACTTACGACGCCGAGGAGGCGCTCGAGCGCAAAGCCTTCTTGAGTTCCGCTCGCGGAGGTCGGCCACGGGCTGGCCACGCCGTCGGACGCAAGGTCGAGCTGAGCTACCACGCTCGGACGTATCAGATGGATGTCGCCCAGGTAGGTCACCGCCTCTACCGCGTCGAGGTGGACGGCGGCCTCATCGAGATCGAGATCGACCGACAGAGCCCCTTCGAGACCCGGCTCGGGCTCGGCCGGGAGACCTTTCACGTCGCGTCGGCGCCCGGTCCCGGCGATCACTTGGTCGAGGTCGACGGCGTCAGTCACCGGATCGAACGGGACGAGACCGATGTCGTCTGCGCTCCGGCACCGGCCGTGGTGGTGGCTCTTCACGTAGCGGCCGGCGACGAGGTCGAGGCCGGAGCACCGATAGTCGTGCTCGAAAGCATGAAGATGGAGACCGTCGTGCGGGCTCCGCGCTCGGGGAGGGTGCGGCAGGTCCTCGCCTCCCTCAACTCCAACGTTGACGCAGGGGCTCCACTGATACGGCTCGGTCACGCCGCCACAGGCGTCGCCAGCGCCGCAAGCACCCCCGACTCGGTCTCAGAGGCCGACCTGTCGGGCGATCCGCCTGTCAGCTTCAAGGTGTTTACATCCGCCGTGGAAAGCCCACCGGCACGGGCACGCGAGCACCTCGACGCGTTGGGGGCCATGGTCACCGGGTACGACGTCAGCGCGCGGCGCGCCCGCAGGCTGGTCGCGGAGTACGCGCAGCTGCGCAAGGGGCTCACGCACGACGACGAGTTGAGGTCCGAAGAACTCGCCCTGCTCACCACGTTCGCTGATCTTTGCGAGCTGTCGCGCAACCGGCCCACAACCGAAGAGGAGAATGCGGACGAGCGCGTCCACAGTCCGCGAGAGCACTTCCACACGTACCTCCGCTCGCTCGACGTCGAGCAAGAGCACCTGCCTTTGGCATTCCAGACGAAGTTGAGGCGAGTGCTGCACCACTACGGCGTCGGAGATCTGGAGCCGTGCTCCGAGCTCGAGGAGGCTGTTTACCGGGTGTTTCTTGCTCAGCAGAAGGCGGCCGACCAGGTCCCGGTGGTCACCGCGCTGCTTGAGGGGTGGCTGTCCGAAGGGGCGGTGTCCAAAGCGCCTGAGCACGCCGAGATCGGGGATGTTCTCGACAGGCTGATCGTTGCCACACAGCTCCGTTATCCGTCAGTTGGCGACCTCGCCCGGAGCATCCGGTTCCGGCTTTTCGACCAGCCGCTCATTCTGCAAGCCCGAGACAAGGTTTACGCAGGCGTTCGCGATGATCTTCGGTACCTCGACGAGAACCCGGACGCAGCGGACTACCAAGAGCGGATCGAGGCACTGGCGGCGAGTCCGGAGCCCCTGATCCGGTTCATGGTTGAGCGCATCGGAGCCGGCACTTCCGGACCCGAGCCGATGCTCGAGATCCTCGCCCGCCGCTATTACAAGATACGTACCCTCGAGGAAGTCCTCTCCTTCCGGCTCGACGGCCGACAGTTCGTGACGGGTTCGTTCGAGCTTCGCGGAGCTCAACTCCACCTCATCTCCACCGTGGGGGACCTTTCCGAGCTTCCCGCCGTCCTCGCCGCCGTGGCTGCTCTGGCGGAGAAGGTCCCCGATCCGACGAACGTCGTCGTCGACCTGTACCTGTCGTCCGCCGATCGACCGGGTGAGCCGGACTCGGTCGCGGCGCAGCTACAGGACGCGATCGGTGACGTGCCGGTATTCCTCATCGGCCGGCGCGTGACGGTCACGGTCTGCGACCGCGCCGGGGAGGAGACACAGGAGTTCACCTTCCGCCCGTCGCGGGGCCGCATGGAAGAGGAGCGCGTCATCCGCGGGATGCATCCTTTGATAGGTCAACGGCTAGACCTCTGGCGGTTGAAGAACTTCGAAGGCACGCGGTTGACCTCGGCCGAGGACACGTACCTGTTTCACTGCGTAGCTCCCGACAACAGCGACGATCAGCGCCTCGTGGCTCTGGCGGAGGTCCGCGACATCACCCCGCAGCGAGACGCTCGAGGCAACGTCGTGTCC
Organism: Acidimicrobiales bacterium; assembly: GCA_052146895.1. Classification (GTDB taxonomy): domain Bacteria; phylum Actinomycetota; class Acidimicrobiia; order Acidimicrobiales; family Bog-793; genus Palsa-601. The sequence goes on along the minus strand of JBKQLZ010000184.1, from coordinate 170 downwards.
TTCCCCGCCGTCGAACGCACGCTCGCGGCCTGCCTGGAGAGCATCCGCGGCAACCTGGCCGAGCGCGGTGCTGCGGGCCGGCTCGACGCCAATCGCATCTTCTTGTACGTGTGGCCACCGATCGACGTGCCCCTTGAGGACCTGACCAACTTCGCAAGGGCGATCGCACC
>JBKQLZ010000183.1:0-4102 GCA_052146895.1 Acidimicrobiales bacterium | reverse complement strand
TGGGCGTCCTCGCCGAAAGTGCCCGGGCGACGCTCGCGCAAGATGCCGACGCCTTGCTAGCAGCCGGCGAGCGATTCGCCGGCATGGCGACGTGGTGGATGGCGACCGAGGCCGCAGCCGAGGCTTCCCGGATCTTCGAGCGGCGGCACCAGGCCAAGGCGGCCAAGGCGGCTGCTGTCGCGGCGGCCCGTTACGCCGAAGAGTGCGAGGGCGAGCCCAGGTCGGCGTCCGATGTGCTGGCGGGCCCGGCCCGGCTGACCAAGAGGGAGCACGAGATCGCAGCGCTCGCAGCCGGAGGAAGCACCACCAGGGAGATCGCCGAGCGGATGTACCTCTCTCCGAGGACTGTGGAGAATCACCTCTACCACGTCTACGTGAAGCTCGGCGTGAGAGACCGGGCGACGCTGGCGGCGGCACTCGCGCCAGCGGCGTCACCTGAGCCAGGCGCGTCGTCTGAGTAGGACCCGCTCGCCAATCTGAGTAGGAAGTACCGAAGACCCAACGCCCCGTCGTACGTACCCTCAGAGACGTGGACCGATCCTCTGCTGTCCGGCAGCTGCCGGAGCTTCATGCGGTGGCGGTCCGGCTCCGAGACGACGGACTCGCCGATCACGTGATCGCCGTGGCGCTCGATATCGAGGACGACCAGGTGCCGACGCTCTTGCAGATTGCCGACAGCAAGCTGAACAGTCTGATGGCCCTGGAAGACACGTCACTCACTCGGACCGAGCGCATCGGTCGCTCACACCTCAAACAAACCAGGCAATCCCAAGGACTAGGAGGATCATCATGAAGATCAAGAAATGGATGGTAGGCGTCGCCGCGGCTACAGCAGCCGTGGGGGCAGGAAGCGGCATCGCGATGGCGGCATGGTCTGCCTCCGGGAGCGGTAGCGGTGCCGGGGCCGCGACGGTCGCGCAGTCGCTCATCGTCACCCCGGTGACACCGAGCGGTGCAGGCGCGTCGATCTACCCGGGTGGCCCGGCGGGTCCGGCGTTCGTCACCATCCAGAACCCGAACCCGTATGCCGTGACCATCACCGGCCTGAGCTGGGGGACGCCGACCTCCACTGACGTGAGTACCTGCGCCAGCACGAACGTCTCGCTCGACGCCGGTGCCCCGACGACGGCCAGCATCTCGATCGCGGCCGCTTCGACCGATAGCGACGTGCAGATCAACGGCGTCATCGACCTCGCCCACGCGGCAGGGAACGGCTGCCAGGGCGTCGCCTTCACCGTCCCGCTCACCATCACCGGCGCCCAGCAGTAAGGGCCTGAGACAGCACGCGCCAACCAGGACCCGTTCAATGCCCACGAAACGACCCTTCGGCAGGCTCAGCCTCCGCGCCGGCCTCGTCCCGCTCGCGGCGACGAGCGTGCTGCTGGCGGTTTGCACGCTGGGCACAGGCGGATCTAGTTCGGGCTTGAACGGGACCATCCTCACGGGCTACGGCAGCTCGGGAGGCCCAACGCAGATGGCAGCACCCGGGGTCGTAAATGCGGCCTCGGGTGCTGCCAGCGGTGGGTTGGTGAGCTCCTTCTCGATCAGCGGGCGCGTCAAGGGGCTGTTCCCCGGGAAGACTCTCCACCTTGTGCTCACGGTGAAGAATCCGCTCAAGGACGCCATAACGGTCACGTCGCTCACGACGACGGTCAGCAACGCATCGAGCCGCTGCCACGCGAAATACGTGAAGGTGACTCGATTCTCTGGCCACCTCCACGTTGCGGCCGGGAAGACAGGCAAGACGACCGTCAAGGTCACGATGGCTCACTCGGCTCCGAACGCCTGCCAGGGCGGCAAGTTCCCGTTGCTCTACCGCGGCACCGCGACGGAGAAGTGACGATGATCCATCGTCTCCGCTCCCGGCGGTACCCGTATGCCATCGCTCTGTTGCTGGCGGTGCCGGTAGCCCTCGCGCTCGGGCCCGCGTCTGTCGCCCTGGCAGCATGGTCAACGCAAGGCTCGGGCAGTGCAGCCGGCGCGGCGCCGACGATGCCGACCGGCACCGCTCCGAGTGGCAGCGCAGTGAGCCAGTCGGTCACGATCAGCTGGTCGGCCGCCGACATGTCGAACGGCACAGCTGTCGCGGGGTACGTCGTCAAGAGATACAACTCCTCAACGGGAGCGCCTGCCACAGTCGGGACCGGCTGCAGCGGCACCGTCGCGGCGACGACATGCACCGAGCAGTCGGTGGCTCTGGGGACGTGGGTCTACACGGTCACGCCGGTACAGGTGAACTGGACCGGCGTGCAGAGCCCCGAGAGCTCGCCGATTACGGTTACGTGAGGCCGGCGCTCTGACGGCGTCGCACCGTGGCCGGGCCGCCTCGCTCCAGCTGGCAGGATGGAGGCCGTGGACCTGATCGGCGTCGTGGACACAATGTTCGCCCGAGTGGACATGGGGGGCTTCGCCCTCGATGAGCTGAAGCACTGCCCGGGATATGGCACACGCTTCGACGTGATCCACCGCACTGTTCCCGGCTTCAAGGATCTCGCCGTCGAGTGCAAGCTGCTCGTGGAGAAAGAGGGCTGCAAGATCCTCGTGGCTCTCGGGATGCCGGGCCGGGCAGCAATCGACCAGGTCTGTGCCCACGAGGCCTCGCAGGGTCTGATGCTCGCCCAGCTCATGACGTCCACTCACATCCTCGAGGTCTTCGTCCACGAGAACGAGGAGGAGGATCCCGAGGCCCTCATCCCCATCTGCGAGAACCGAGCCCGCAAGCACGCTCTCAACGCCTACTGGATGCTCTACGAGCCCGAGCAACTTCAGCGCCGGGCGGGCCAGGGAGTCAGGCAGGGATACGAGGACGCCGGGCCGATCACGCCCGGCTGACCGACGTCAGGTAGAACAGCACCCGTGAGAGTCGCTACGTGGAACGTCAACTCAATCGGCGCCCGCATCCCCCGGGTCAACGAGTGGCTGGCCGAGACCCAACCGGACGTCTTGTGCCTGCAGGAGACCAAGACTGCGAATGACGCATTCCCGGGCGAGGAAGCCGAACGGCTCGGCTACGAGATCGTGACGCACGGAGACGGACGCTGGAACGGCGTGGCGATCCTCTCCCGCATCGGCGCGGAGGATGTCAGCCTCGGCTTCCCCGGGCAACCCGGCTACGCACCGGCCCCCGACGAAGAGACTCCGTCCCTTCTCGAGATCGCCCCGGTCGCCACTGTCGAGTCGAGGGCAGTAGGCGCCACATGCGGACCGCTTCGCATCTGGTCGCTCTACGTCCCGAACGGCCGATCCCTCGACAGCCCTCACTACGCCTACAAGCTCGAGTGGCTCGCCGCGCTCAGGGACGCGTTCGCAACAGAGCTGGCCGACATACGCCCCTTCATCGCGACCGGCGACTTCAACATCGCGCCGACCGACGCGGATGTGTGGGACCCGAGTGCGTTCGTCGGCTCTACCCACGTCACCGATGCCGAGAGGCAAGCCCTCGCCGAGCTCCGGGCGCTTGGGCTCGAAGACGTCATCCCCCGCGCGATGAAGCACGACACTCCTTACACCTACTGGGACTACCGGGCGGGCATGTTCCACAAGAACGAGGGCATGCGGATCGACCTCGTCTACGCCAACGATCCCGCTTTCTCGGCCGTGAAGGACGCTTACGTGGACCGCGAGGCCCGCAAGGGGAAGGGGCCGTCCGATCACGCGCCGGTAGTCGTCGACCTCGATCTGTAAGCGCCTAACCCTCCCGCGGCGCGAAGACGAAGAGCAGATCGACCTCGCAGGCACGCTCGCCCCGCACGCGGGCCTCGCCGTGCCCGGTGCCGGCCACGGACGACAACTTTCCGAGAGTCACCGAAAGCTCGAGCTCGTCGCCGGGTACGACCTGGCGGCGAAAGCGAGCCCGGTCGATCCCGCCGAAAAGTGGCAACCGATCCGCGTAGCGCGGGTCCGCCAGCACGGCGGCGGCGCCGAGCTGGGCGAGCGACTCGACCATGAGCACCCCCGGCAGGGTGGGCCGCCCGGGGAAGTGGCCGGCGAAGAACTCCTCGTCTCCGGTCAACCGCCAAATGCCCGAGGCCGATACCCCGGGTTCGAGGTCAGTGATCTCGCTCACCAGGAGAAACGGCGCCCGATGCGGCACCAAATCCTC
>JBKQLZ010000182.1:0-13174 GCA_052146895.1 Acidimicrobiales bacterium | reverse complement strand
GTGCGATGACGCGCAGCTCGATCTGGTCGTAGTCCGCGACGAGAAGCTCGCAGCCCTCGCCGGGTATGAAGGCCTCGCGGAACTGGCGCCCGAGAGTCGATCGCACCGGGATGTTGTGAAGGTTCGGCTGGTCCGACGACAAGCGCCCGGTTCGGGCGACGGTCTGGTTGAAGGAAGCATGGATCCGGCCGTCGGGTGCCACCTCGGAGAGGAGGCCGGTGCCGTAGGTGGAGCGGAGCTTCTCGACTTCTCGATAGGCGAGCAGAGTCTCGATGATCGGGTGAGCGTCTCGCAGCCTCTCCAGGCTCTGCGCGTCGGTCGAGTAGCCGGTCTTCGTCTTCTTCTGCGGCGCGAGGCCGAGCACCTCGAACAAGATGTGGCGGAGCTGCTGGGTCGAGTTCACCCTGAACGGCTCGCCCGCCAACCTCTGAACCTCCGCCTCGAGACGCTCGGACTCAGAGGTGAGCTCGGCGTTGATCTGCTCGAGGCGCGCGCGGTCGACGGCGACCCCGGCGATCTCCATCTTGGCCAGCACGCGTATGAGCGGCCGCTCGATCGTCTCGTAGAGCGTCTCGGCGCCACTCTCTTTCAGAGTTGCTCGCATCTGCGGAGCGAGCTGGGCGAGCAGCGCTGCGCGCGCTCCCGCGGCTTCCGCTACCGACGGTTGGGCCGCGTCTCCTGCCACGTCAAAACCGAGCTGGGTCCCCGTCGTGCTGGAGGCCTGTGCCTCGGGGTTACCAGCCATCGCCTGCAGAGTCGCCTGAGATCCACTCGGGTCGACGAGGTAGCTCGCCACCGCCACGTCGAGGTCGAGGCCGGTCATCTCGTAGCCGCGCGGGATGAGGACTCTCATGAGCTCCTTCGCCCTGAACGCGACGAGCCGGGCCTCGGTTGCGGCGCCGGTCCCGAGGACCTCGGCGAGCTCAGCGCGAACGTCGGGGAGCAGCGAGGCGGGGAGGAAGTATGCGATCCGCTCCGTCGAGTCGGCGCCTTGCGCGGATCCGGGCCCGTCCCCGACCACCGAGAGCGCGAGCCCGACGAGTTCCGATCGCCCTGGCAAGCCGGTCCACTCGGGGTCGACGGCAATCGGCCCACCCGAAGCGACGAGCTCGCCGAGGACCGATCGCGCCTGCGCGGCGTCGTCGAGCACCGTGACGTGGACCTTTCGGGCGCTTGACGCGGCGGCGGGTCCCGCCGGCGGGCCGTCGGTCGCGCCCATGCCGCCGCCTTCCAGCCGGTCGAGGGCCTTCAGTATCCGGTCGCGGGGTGCCCGGATCTCGAGCAGGGTGAAGAGGCTGTTCAGCTCCTCTCGATCCGATCCGCCAAGGCGCAGGTCGGAGAGCTCGTAGCCGAGCGGAACGTCTCGCACTAGAGGCGTCATCAAGAAGTTCTGCCGGACCTGGGCCTCATGGGCCACGAGCGATTCCCTTAACTTCGGCGTCAGATCGTCGAGATGCGCATAGAGCGCGTCAATGTCGCCGTAGGAGTTGACGAGCTTGGCGGCGGTCTTCTCCCCTACCCCAGGAACCCCCGGCAGGTTGTCCGAGGGATCTCCCCTCAAGGCCGCGAGGAACGGGTACTTGTCGGGAGTGACCCCCGTCCGGTCCACGATGCCGGTCTCGTCGTACAGGACGTAGTCCGTCACACCCCGACGGTTGTAGAGGACGCGGACGTGGGGATCGTGCACGAGCTGGTAGCAGTCCCGGTCGCCGGTCACGATGATGACGTCCTCGCCTGCTGTGTCGAGACGGGTGGCAAGAGTCGCGATCACGTCGTCCGCCTCGTAACCGGGGACCTCCACGACCGGGATCCCCATCAGCTCGACCATGCGCCGGATGAGATTCACCTGTTCGTGCAAGGTCTCCGGGGTGGGAGCCCTGCCCGCCTTGTAGTCCGCGGCTATGCCGTCGCGGAACGTTGGGCCGCTCAGGTCGAACGCGACTGCCATTCCGGAGGGCGAGTGATCCTCGAGCAACCGGCCGAGCATCCCCGCGAATCCGTACACCGCCTGGGTCTCTTGGCCGGAGGAAGTGACGAGGTTGGCGTCCTGGAGAGCGAACCAGGCACGGAAGGCGAGCGAGTGCCCGTCGAGGAGCAGGTAGGGGGCCACCCCGCCATGGTAGGTACGATCGCGGCAGTGGCGCCCGACGGATTCCATCCTCCGCTCGAGGAGTACCTCGAGACGATCCACGCTCTCGAGGAAGAGGGCGTCCCTGTTATCCAGGCGCGCCTCGTCGAGAGGCTCGGCCACAGCCCGCAATCTGTCTCGGAGATGGTGCACCGGCTGGAGGGCGAGGGATACGTCGCACGGCGGGGTCGGGGCGTCACCCTGACGCCTCGGGGACGTGGAAGAGCCGAGAGCGTCGTGCGCAAGCACCGGCTCGCCGAACGGTTCCTCGTCGACATCGTCGGGTTGCCCTGGGCGAAGGCCCACATCGAAGCGGGCCGGTGGGAGCACGTGATCTCAGACGAAGTGGAGGCTCGTTTCGTCGAGATTCTCGGCAACCCGTCGACGTGCCCTCACGGGAACCCGATTCCCGGGGCACCACAGGCGAGCGCCGCACAGCACGCGCTTGCCGACTCGCGGCCGGGCGAATCGATCCGCTTGGCACGGATCACCGAACAGGTGGAGGTCGACGCCGGCGCACTCGAGTACCTGAGCGAGAGCGGCTTCCTGCCCGGAGTCGACGCAACAGTGCTGTCGAAGGCGCCCGACGGCACTCTCATCATCGACATCGAAGGCGTCTCGGTGGCACTCGGCCTGGCCATGAGCCGCCAGCTCTTCGTGGTGGCAGCGGGCGCTTCCTAGGCGGGCCGAGCCGAGCTCAGCCGACGGGCGCCGGCTGCTTGCTCTCGGGCTGCTTCTTGATCGTGACCCTGCCGCCCCTCATGATCGCCGTCCGGGCAGCGCGCCTTGCGACCGAGCTGTCGTGGGTCACGATGATCAACGTGAGGCCCCGGTCACGCCAGAGTCCTTCCAGGAGCGCCACTATCTCGTCGCGCGTCTCCTCGTCGAGGTTTCCTGTCGGCTCATCCGCCAACAGCACCTTCGGGTTCTTCACGAGCGCACGTGCTATCGCTACGCGCTGCTGCTGACCGCCCGACAGCTCCGAGGGGAGGTGGGTGGAGCGATCGGCCAGACCAAGCTCGGCCAACGCTGCTCGCGCCATCTGCTGGCGATCGGCAGTGCTCTTGTGGAGCGGGACTAGAGCGGTCTCGACGTTCTCTTGTGCCGTCAGCGTGGGGATCAGGTTGAACGTCTGGAAGACAAACCCGAACTCAGACGCCCGAAGATCGGCAAGCTCGTTCTCGGCGAGTTTCGCGAGGTCGCGGCCGTCCAAGAGGACCTGCCCCGTGCTCGCCCGGTCGAGCCCACCGAGAAGCTGCAAGAGCGTCGACTTGCCCTGACCGGTCGGACCCTGAATCGCAAGAAACTCGCCGTCCTCGATGACAAGGTCCACGCCATCGAGCGCCCGGATGATTTGCCCGCCCTTGTCGAAATACTTCCGGACGTCAGTCAGCTGATACATGGCCTGGGTCTTCCTTGGTCCTTCGGGTCCATTGTGCTGTCGAATGCTCCGGATGTCGCGTCACTCGACCCTCCGGAGAGCTGCTGCCGGGCGGAGCCGTGCTGCCCGCCAGGAGCCGAACCCGCCGGCCACGAGCCCACCGGCGATTGCGAGCGCCACGGCGATCCCGATCGTGCCGCCCTGGAGCGGCGCCGTCAGGTGGACGAGGACCGTGTGGGCTCCGCTGCTGGCCCCTCCGGGCCGCCCGAAGAAAGATGGCCTTGTTCCTGAACCGGCACCCGGGAAGCTTCCGCCGCCGAATCCTCCAAAGGCACCGGAGGCCGCTCCGCCGGTCGCGAACGTGGACCCGACCGTGGCCGTGAGAGTGGGCGAGACGGCCGTCACCACGACTGATCCGAGAACGCCCAGCGCCAGGCCGATCACGCCTCCTACCAGCCCCAGCGTGACACCCTCACCCATGACCTGGCCGACTATGCGCCGGGTGCGCCAACCGATCGCCTTCAGCGTGCCGAACTCCTGCACACGACGGGAAACGGCCGCCATCATGAGCAGTCCGGCGATGAGGAACGCCACGATGAGCGCGGCGATCGCGAGCCACTTTCCGAGGTTCGAGGCGAGGTTCGCTGCACTCGAGAGAGAGCCGCTCACCTCGCTCGCGAGGCTGGCCGAGGTGGTCACCGTGTTGCTCGGCAGCGCTGCCTTCACCTCCGACGAGACGCCGGAGACCGAGGATGCGCTCGTGGCGCTCACGTAGATGATCGACACGTCGTTGGTCAGCTTGGAGAGCGTCTGCGCTGTCCCGAGCGGGATGAAGACGTCCGCAGTCGAACTGGGAGTCGAGGAAATGCCGATGACTGAGAAGGACGTGCCTGTCACCTCAAGCTTCGAGCCGACACTGAGCTTTTGCGAGCTGGCGTAGGCGGAGCTGACGATCGCGACGTCGGCGTGGTTGTCGGTCGCGCTGAAGTAGTTCCCCTTGGAGATCTCCGACGAGCCGAGCGGTCCGACTCCCGAACTTGAGATCGCCACACCGTCGACAGTGAACGAGCTCACATTGAAGTTGGGTGACCCGCCGGAGAACCCTCCTCCACCGGACCCGAAGTCCGGGATCGTCCCGGAGAAACTCGTGTCGGTCAAGCTGAGTCCGCCGGTTGCGGCAGCCACACCGTGGAGCGAAGCGACCTTGGCCACGGCGGTCGCCGAGAACGTCGCCTCGCCCGGGGTTGGGCGCAACGTGTTGCGGGAGATCTTGGTGCCTGCCGCGGGCCGAGTGCCCGACCCGCCGAATCCGCCGAATCCGCCGAAGTGCTCGGTGCCCCCGGCGCCGAACGTCGCTGTCTTCGTGACCGTCATATCCGTGCCGACACCGTAGAGGGAGTGGAGGACCTCGCCCTGCGCTGTCTTTACGCCTGCGGAAGCGGCCGAGACGGTCATAACGAGGCCGATGCCGATCGCAAGACCGATCGCCACGACAATCGCCTGCTTGGCGCGGCGCCTCAGCTCTCGCCTCAGATAAGTGAAGAACATGCGTCCCCTTGAGTCGGCGTCGACGATCGGATGCGGGCGCAAGCAGGTGGTGGCTCACGCCTATGACACAGTCAAGGGCCTCTGGCTGTGGAACTCCTGTGAGATGGTTGCGGTCCTGCTCAGAATATGGGCGCCCTCGGTCAGCTCGCCTCGGGAGCGATCGACCCGTCGACGACCGACTTCGCCACCTCGCGCATCGTCGTCCGCTGGTTCATCGACGTCTGCTGTATGAAGGAGAAAGCCTCCGACTCCGTGAGCTGGTGATCGTCCATGAGCTTTCCCTTGGCCCGATCAACCCAGCGGCGGGTCTCGAGCTGCTCCTCGAGGCTGCGCTTGTCGTCGGCGAGCGCCGCGTTCTCCGCCTCGAGGGCCTGCATCTCGGCGAAACGCCCGAGCGCGACCTCGATAGCGGGCAACAGCTCCTCCTGCTGGAACGGCTTGACGAGGTATGCGAGAGCACCGGCGTCGCGTGCCTCCTCGATCAGGTTGCGTTGGCTGAAAGCGGTCAGGATCAACACTGCCGACCGCCGCCCGGTGTTGATCTCCTTCGCCGCCGACAGGCCATCGAGACCAGGCATCTTGATGTCGAGGATCACGAGGTCCGGCTCGTGCTGCTTGGCGAGCGCGACGGCATCATCACCCCGCCCCGTCTCTCCGACGACCTCGAATCCATTTTCCTCGAGGATCTCCCGCAGATCGAGACGCACGATCGCTTCATCCTCGGCGATGACGACGGTCCTGCTCAATCTCCGCGCTCCTTCGCTCTGGTGCGGCACCATCACCGCATCCGCCCTACTAGCCCGTGTGGACGGGATCAGACTACGAGTTTTGCGAGCAGCTCGTCTTGCGCCCGCTCGAGCTCGCCCACGCGAGCCCTGGCGGAGTCCCGGCCTCGGATCATTGCCTCCTCGTGACGGCGAGCCTCCTGCCACTCGTGGTTGGCGAGTGGCGTCTCGGAGACGAGCGCCCGCACCCTGGCATCCTCGGCTGTCTCGGTGAACATGAGCAGCTGCTCCTCGACGATGGCGAGCTCGTCACGAGCCTTCACGAGACGGCCGTGAACCTCGATGAGTCGCCGCTCGACTGTCTGCCGCTCCACGAGGGGCAGTGTAGGCAGCGCCACGAAGCCACCTAGCGCAGAAGCCACCTAGCGCAGGAGCACCATTCCGACGAACGCGAGCACCGCAAGGGCGAGCACGACGAAGTCGACCGACTGCAGCGGATGAATCTCGGACGGGGAACTGGGATTGCCGCCGCGCGCCTCGATCGCCTCGGCTAGCTCCCGCGCCCGGCGCAGTGCACTCGCGAGCGCGGTGAACAGGATCTCCTCGAGCGCGTCCGCCCTCTCTTGCATGCCGTGAAGGCGCTCCGGCCGGCGAGTCCGCCGAGCCGCGCTCAGCACACGTGCCTCTTCCAGCAAGAGCGGCAGGCAGCGAATCCCGAGCGCGATCGCGCCCACGACCTCGTCGACTGGGACCCGAAGACGCCGGAGTGGGCCCGCCAGCCTCGCGAGCGCAGGAGCCAAATCGGCGAGGGCAGTGGTCCAGCTCACGAGTGCCGCCAGGGACAGCACCTCGGCACCGATCAACGAGAACCGCGCCCACACATCGAGCCCACCGACTCCCACTGAGACCGATCCAAGGTGCGCATCGGGCCGTCCGCCGGACGCGAGCGCGAGACCGGCCCCGATACCGACGACGATCCACAGCCACCTCGGAACGCGGGGCGCCACTCCCGCGGGCAGCTGGGCAAAGAGGAATCCACTCATCACCAGCGCTGCCACTAGCCCGGTTGCGCTCCACGTCGGCCAGAGCACGAGGCCGATGGACAACACGGCGATCGTGAGGATCTTCGTGCCGGCCCAGCACCTGTGGACGGCGCTCGAACCCGGCACGTACCTGAGCACATGCAGGTCCGCAAGCTGCCGGCGCCTGGCCCTGGTCCTCGCCGTCTGCCGATCGACCATCACCACGCGATGAGCTCCTCGCCCACGACCGAGCCCGCTTCCAGCCTGACGAGGCGCTCCCCCAACATCTCAGCGTTGTCGAGGTCGTGGGACACGACGACTGTGGCGATGCCGTGATTGAGCCGCAGGTCTCGCAGCACCGTGGCGAGGGCCAAGCGCGCCTCGTCATCAAGGCCCGCATAGGGCTCGTCGAGAACCAGCAGATCGGGACGCCGCACCAGCAGCCCGGCGAGGGCTACCCGTCTCTGCTCGCCGCCCGAGAGATCGTCCACCCGTCGCGGACCGATCTCGTCCGGGTTGAGAGCGACGGCTCTCAAGGCATCGCGTGCGGCGTCCTCGCTCGCCCCGGCCGCGACGTCGGCAAGCACGTAAGGCCTGAGCAGCTGGAGCCGGGCGTGCTGGAAGGCGACTCCAACGCGACCCGGTGCAGAGTCGATCGGGTTGCCTCCTATGTACGCCCGTCCTTCAGAGGGGGCCATCAGCCCGCCGAGGATCCACGCGAGCGTCGTCTTGCCAGAGCCGTTCGCTCCGGTCACGACGACGCCTTCCCCCGTCCCGAGGTCGAGATCCACTCCCTGCAGCGCCCGCTTGGCCCAAGGCGACCCCGCCGCATACTCGTAGCCAACCCCCCGCAGGTTCACGAGCGGAAACGGCCGTTCCCGCTCCGCCTCACCCTCTCGCTGCCCTGGCCTCAACCGGCGCCCCTCGGTGCGGTTCGCGGAGCTGGGGCCGAATCCGACGACCGTTTCTCCGGTCGTCGGAACGGCACTGGAGTCCGCGGGCCTTCCGATGGACACCACCCGCCCGGCCCGCATCTCCGCCACCACATCAGCCACCCGCGTCTCCGCCATCCGGTGCGTCACGTGAACGACAGCCAGACCCTGATCGCGCAGTCGCTCCAGCAGCGCCACGATGTCCGCCCGTCCCTCTGCGTCGAGCATCGCCGTCGCCTCGTCGGAGATGACGAGCTTCGGCTCCCTCGCGAGGGCGGCAGCGATTGCGAGCCGCTGCAACTCACCGCCAGACAGCGTCGCGGTCTCCCGTTCTTCGAAACCCTCGAGCCCGACCAACCCGAGCAACGGCCCGATCGGCGGCCGCTCCCCCGGCTGCAGTCCCCACCACAAGTCGTCCCTCACCCTCACGCCGAGCACTTGGCTCTCAGGACGCTGGAAGACCATCGCAGTCCCCCCGCGGTCTCCGTATCCAGGCCGACCCGGTCGATCGACACGGCCGATTGCCGGTTCGAGGCGGCCGGCGATCACCCGCACGAGCGTCGACTTCCCAGAGCCGTTCGGTCCGACCAAGGCGACGAGCGCGCCTCCGTCGAGTTCGAGGTCTACACCGGACAAAGCGTCGGTGCGGGCCTCCGGATACCGGAACCACACTCCGTGAACCCGAGCCGGGACAGGCGCGATCGCACCATCGGCCCCGATGGCCCGCTCCGCCAGGCCGCCGGTGTACGGAGCCAGCGAGGTCTTGGCGAGTGCCAGCAGGAAGGGCCGGATCCTCAGGCAAAGGGCCGCCACCAACAAGATGGCGGCCAACTCGACGACCGGGATCGTGATCCACCACTTGGCGATCGCGACGTTCAACGTGTGCGAGCCGTTCGCCGCCATCTGGGAGAGCCCGAAGCCGTTCAGCACCCGCACGACGTCACGCCACAACAGCCTGACCTGGGCAAAGCTGAGGCGGCGGAATCCGGGCGAGATCCAGTCGACGAAGTCGCTCACGATCGCGATCGGCACGCCGGCGAATAGGAGAGTAATCGCGACCGAGACGCCTGGAGTCCACCGGCGGCGGAACGTGGTCCCGATGGACAGGCCCACCGCCCCGGCGAGTGCCGTCTGGAGCACGATGCCGATGCCTCCGATGAGAAACGCCACAGACGCGGCACTCACCACCGCTATCACTCCCGCCCGCAGACGGTGCCGCGACGAGAGCACGGCGAACGGGACGATCGCAAGTGCCTGGAAGGCCCCGCCGAGGGGTGCGAACCACCCGATGACCTCGAGCACGAGCGCGAGGTCTCCTAGGACCGCGACCTCGGCGAGCTCGCCGGGGCGAAGGGGCCCATGTGCGACCGACTCGTTCCGGCTCCAGTGCATTCCGATCAGGCTTGCAGATCGTCACAGGTGCTGTGCTGCAGGTACGCTCTTTGCCAAGCCCGGATGGCGGAATGGTAGACGCGGCGGCCTCAAAAGCCGCTGTCCGAAAGGGCGTGCGGGTTCGACTCCCGCTCCGGGCACCGAGGAAAGCCGCAAGTCCAGGAGGGAAGCGATTACCGTTGCGCGCTCCATGGGCGAGACGCGACTCATCGTGGCGACGTTCAACCTTCACGCCGGTATGGACGGGTATGGCCGGCGTTACGACCTGATCGAGGCGTGCCGCTCCCTCGAGGCTGACGTCCTGATCCTGCAAGAGGTGTTCGCCCCGGTGGGCGCGATGAGTCAGGCCGCTGAGATCGCTGCCGCTCTTGGGTACGCGCCTGTCGAGCTCCCCCTGTCACGCTCCTGGCGGACGCGGGGCGAGCTGCCGCGCGGCCCCGGCGGCACCGAAGGCTGGGAGCCACGCAAGCCGTATCCCCGCGCCAGGCGAGCGCTGCGTGTCGGCAGCTACATCCGTACGAGCGATGCCGAGAACGCCGGCTACGAGGAGGGAACCTGGGGGCTCGCGGTGCTCACTCGCGATCCCCCACTTTCCTCGCGCTCGCTCGACCTCGGGCGCCTGCGGAGAGACTTCACCGCCCGCGGAGCTCTCTTCGTCACCCTTGCAAGCGGTCTGCAGGTCGTCGGCACCCACATGGCGCACTCCACCCATGGCTCGCCCTTGCACCTTCGCAGGCTCTACACCGCACTGCCGCCCCGGGACACGCCTGCCGTTCTCGGCGGCGACATGAACTTCTGGGGCCCGCCCATCTCACTTGCTCTCCCGGGATGGCGCCGAGCGGCACTTGGCAAGACTTGGCCGTCGTCGCGGCCGCGCCACCAGCTCGACCACCTTTTCGTCACACCGCCGGTGAAGGTTCTCTCCGGCGGTGTGACCAGAGTCGGCAACTCGGACCACTTTCCGCTTCGGGCGGAGATCTCGTACGAGGGGACCTCGTAACCGCAGCTCAGCGAAGGGTGTAACCAATCGACGACTGCGCGGGTCAGACTTCGAAAGGACGCCCGCCGCCGGACCCCCCGGGCCCGTGGCGGAACAGGGAGGAGCAGGGTGCTCGCGTTTACGTTTCCCGGACAGGGCTCTCAACGCCCGGGCATGGGCGCGGCCTGGCAGGGTCACCCCTCCTTCGAGCTCGTGCGGGATGCTTCAGAGATAACTGGCTACGACGTGGCCGAGCTCGTCCTGGAAGCGGACCAGGCGACGTTGACCCGGACTGACAATGCCCAGCTCTCGACGTTCGTGATGAGCCTCGTCGTCCTCGACGCCGCCGAGCGTCTGGGACTCGAGCCCGGCGTCTGCGCCGGTCACAGCCTCGGTGAGTATTCGGCCCTCGTGGCATCTGGCGCCGTCGACCTCGAGTCCGGCCTCCACCTGGTAGTCGAGCGAGGCGCGGCGATGCAAGAGGCTGCAGAAGAGTCGCCCGGTACCATGGCCGCGGTGCTCGGTCTCGACGACGACGGCGTCGAGACCGCCTGCCTGCGTGCCGAGGGTGACGCCTGGGTGGCCAACTACAACGGGACGGGACAAGTCGTGATAGCGGGATCGGTGGGAGCGGTCGCCGAGGCCGGCCGGCTGGCGAAAGAGATCGGCGCGAAGAAGGTCCTGCCCATCCCAGTCCACGCCGCCTTCCACACCCCGATGATGGCCCCGGCCCGTGACCGCCTGCGCAAGGCCCTTGCCGACGTGACGTTCCGCGATCCCGAGCCGGTCGTGATCGCGAACGTCGATGCCCGGCCGCATCCCTCGGCGCGGGACTGGCCCGGCCTCCTATCGGCTCAGCTGTGCAGCCCCGTGAGGTGGCGACAGACGGTCGAGGCGCTCTTGACGGAGGGGACCCAGACGTTCGTCGAGCTCGGCCCAGGCGGCGTGCTGACTGGCCTCGCTCGCCGCCTGATCCCGACTGCCGAGACGATCGCCGTGTCGGTGTCCACCCCAGACGATCTCCAGCGCCTCGTAGAGGTGCTGGCAGGACACAACTCGATCGTCGAGGCCGTCGCCGATCAGCGCTCGGGTGAGCGGTTCCACATGGACGAGCGGCTTGTCTTGTCACCTGCCGCCGGCCTCTTCGAGCCGGCCGACGGCCTGCAGCCCCTGACACCTGGTCGCAGTGGCGCCCGAGACTCCGTGAAGATCGCCGTCGGCGATCTCGTGGGCCACGTCGGTGCGACCGAGATCCGCTCTGCCTTCGCAGGCTCAGTCGAGGGCGTTCTGGTGCTCCCGGGCGAGCGTGTGACATCCGGGCAACCAGTTGCATGGCTCCGCGCGACGGAAGAGGGGACAAGGTGAGCGGATCGGTGATCACGGGATGGGGTACGGCCCTTCCCGAGAAGGTCGTCACCAACGCCGAGTTCGAGGCTCGCCTCGACACGACCGACACCTGGATCGTCGAACGGACCGGGATCCGGGAGCGACGGTTCGGAGGGACGACTTCGAGCCTCGCAGTCGAAGCTGGTGCGGCCGCGATCACGCGGGCTGGCCTGTCGCCAAGCGAGATCGACCTGATGATCCTCGCGACGACGACACCCGACAAGACGGTCCCGGCGACGTCCTCGACCGTCCACGCCCAGCTCGGCTGCTCTGGCGCAGCCTTCGACCTGAACACCGCGTGCGCCGGCTACGTCTACGCCACCGTGGTGGCGGACGCGATGCTCGGGGCGGGCATCGGCTTCACCAAGGCGCTCGTGATCGGCTCGGAGACCCTCTCGGTCATCACCGACATGGAGGACCGGGCGACAGCCGTGCTTTTCGCCGACGGAGCTGCAGCGCTCGTGCTCGAGCAACGTGAGGGAGCAAAGCCGCTGATCCTCGCGAGTGACCTCGGCCTCGACGGCTCGCTCCTGTCGCTCCTCTATTGCGACCACGGCGGCTACATGAAGATGGAGGGTCGGGAGGTCTTCCGCCGGGCCGTCCGCGTGACCGTCGAGTCGGCGTTGAAGGTCCTCCATCAGGCGGCTGTGAGCGCCGACGACATCGCGCTGTTCGTGCCCCACCAGGCGAACCAGCGGATCATCGACGCAATGATCCAACGACTCAGTATCCCCGAGGATCGCACTGCGATCGTCCTCGACAAGACTGGCAACACCTCCTCGGCGTCGATCCCGCTCGCGCTTGCCGCAGCGGCAGACGCAGGCCGGCTCTCCGATGGCGATCTCATTCTCTTGTCCGGGTTCGGGGCGGGCATGACCTGGGGGAGCGCAATCCTCAGGTGGGGCCAGTGAGCGACGGTCGCGTCGCCTTGGTCACGGGAGGCTCACGAGGCATCGGGCTGGCCTGTGCACGCCGCCTCCAATCCGACGGCTATCAGGTGGCAGTCACGTGGAAGAGCGAGGCTCCGGGTTCCCTCGATGGGCCGGAAGGGTCGATCCCGCTGTTGCCCGTGCGCTGCGATGTGACCTCGCCGGAGGACATCGATCGAGCCTTCGACGAGGTCGAGTCCGCCCTCGGAAACGTAGAGGTGCTCGTCTGTTCGGCAGGCATCACAGACGACACGCTGCTGTTGCGGATGTCAGAGGAGAAGTGGGCGCGGGTGATCGATACGAATCTCACCGCCGTGTTCCGAGCGACCAAGCGGGCTTCGGCCCGGATGGTGAGGGCGCGCTTTGGGCGGATCGTGCTCGTGTCGTCCGTCGTCGCGTATCTCGGCTCTGCCGGCCAGACGAACTACGCCGCATCGAAGGCGGCCCTCATCGGCTTTGGGCGGTCGCTCGCCCGCGAGCTCGCAGGGCGCAACATCACGGTCAACGTCGTGGCGCCGGGAGTCGTGGCGACCGACATGATCGCCGGCCTCGGCGACGAGCGCATCGCAGCGTTGACCCAGATGGTGCCGCTCGGGCGAGCGGCCGAACCCGAAGAGGTCGCGAACGTCGTAGCGTGGCTATCCGCCGACGAGTCCGCATATGTGACCGGAGCTGTCATCCCCGTAGACGGTGGCCTCGGGATGGGACACTAGAGAGCTATCCGACCCACGGTCCGGCGCGAAGAGCGCCGG
>JBKQLZ010000181.1:0-4626 GCA_052146895.1 Acidimicrobiales bacterium | reverse complement strand
AACGGCCCGATGGTCATCTTGGACGATGCGGACCTCGAGCTCGCGACGGCTGCCACTCTCGCGGCGGCCTACCTGTGCGCCGGGCAGAGTTGCACGGCTGGCGAGCGTTTCTTGGTGCATCGTGCGGTGCACGGCGAGTTCGTCGAGCGCGTCGTCGAAGCGACTCGCGCGAGCGTGACCCTCGGGGACCCCTTCGACCCCTCCACGACCATGGGGCCTCTCAACAACGAGCCGACTGCCGCCAAGTTCGACCGCCACGTGGCCGACGCCCGCGAGCGGGGAGCGACGATATGCACAGGCGGTCGCCGGGCTCCTGGTTTCCGGACAGGGCTGTTCGCCGAGCCGACTGTCCTAGACGGCGTCTCGGTCGAGATGTTGATCGCGGCCGAGGAGACCTTCGGCCCAGTCGTCCCGATCATCGAGATCAGCTCAGCTGCCGAGGCGCTCGAGCTCACGAACGCCCCTCCGCACGGGACGTCCGCCGGGGCGCATCGGTCGCCGTTCGGCCTCACTGCGGCTGTGTTCACGGCGGACCTCGAGCGTGCGCTCGCCTTCGCCGAGCAGGCGAGAGCCGGCTGGGTCAACATCAACGCGTCGACCAATCTCTGGGAGTCGCACCTCCCCTTCGGGGGACGGTCGGGAAGCCTCAGCGGGCGTGGACGAGTCGGCGGTCGATCCGTCCTCGATGCCTTCACGGAGCCCCACACCGTGCTGTTCCCCGCTCCGGCGTTGAGCGATCCTGCTCCCGCAAGACAGGAAATCGGTCCGCGAGACGGCGGCGGGGACCACGAGTAGCGTGGCGAGCTGATGCCAGATCCGGAGCCAACCGACGGTGCCCAGCCCGCTGACACACCCGCGGCGGCCGAGAGACCAGCGGCTCCAGAGGATCTCTCAGGGATAGTCGGCACTGCGGACGACCCCCTCGTCGAGGCGCACTCGCTCGCGGCCGGAGCGTCGGGGAAGGACCTACCGCTCCGTCTCATCGGTGGCCTCGCGGTCCGAGAGCTCTGCCCGGACTTCCCGCCTCGGCTGAGACGTGATCAGGACATCGACTTCGCGTGCCTCTCGAAGCGCCGCAAGGACGTGATGTCCTACCTCGAGGAGAGCGGCTGCCAGCCCGACAAGGCGTTCAACAGCTTGAACGGTGATCGCCAGATGTACTTCATCGCCCCGTCCGGGCGACCGATCGACGTGATGGTCGACCGCCTGACCATGTGCCACACGCTCGACTTCCGGCCCAACTTCACGGTGCTCCCTCTCACGATCGACGTCGTCGACCTCTTGCTCACCAAGCTCCAGATCTTCGAGCTGAACGCGAAGGACGCCCGCGACATCGTCCATCTGTTGTCCGCTTTCTCCGTCAGCGGCGACAGCCCTGGCGAAGGCCGGCCAGAGATCGACCGCGACCGCTTCATGAAGATCCTCGGTGGCGACTGGGGGTGGTGGCGGACTGTGACGGGCAACCTCTCGAAGCTGCCCCTACTCGTCAGCGACGACCCTGACCTCGCGCCCCCGCACCCGCATCACGACCCGCTCCGGATCGCCGAGCGGCTGCTGGAGCTGGCCGATGCGGCGCCGAAGTCGGTCCAATGGAAGCTCCGGGCGAAGGTGGGGGAGCGGGTCCGTTGGTACGAGCTGCCTGAAGAGGTCGCGCACTAGTCAAGGCCCGAGAACCACGGCCGAGCTGGCAGGACGCGGGAGCAGGTTCCACCATGTGGATCATCCTTGACCAGGATGGAACGCGGTGATACCTGTTGCCAAGTGAAAGTCTTCTTCGCGACCGACATTCATGGTTCCGAGGTCTGCTGGAAGAAGTTCCTCAACGCGGCGGCCTTCTACAAGGCTGACCTCGTCATCCTCGGCGGTGACGTCACGGGCAAGGTGATGGTCCCGATCGTGGAGCACACCGGCTACTGGCAGGTCGTGCTGAGCGGGGAGACCCACCGCCTCGAGACGGCTGAGGAGCTCCAGGAGGTAGAGACGCAGATCCGCAACAGGGGTTACTACCCGACCCGGGTCACCCCCGATGAGCTGTCCGAGCTGAACGAGGAGGACGGCTCGATAGACCGGCGATTCACGACCGAGATGATCTCGACGCTCGACCGCTGGCTCGACATGGCCGACGGCAAGCTCCGCGGTGGAACGATCCCATGCATCGTGAACGGCGGCAACGACGACACGTTCGAGATCGACAGTGTCGTCGAGGCGTCGCCCTGCGTGACCTTTGCCGAGGGGAAGGTGTTGGACCTCGATGGCTTCTATCTGGCGTCCATGGGATACACGAACCCGACGCCCTGGGACACCTTCCGCGAGGCGCCCGAGGCCGATCTCGCAAAGCGGATCGACGACGTCGTGAGCCAGATCCCCGACATGGAGCGGGCGATATTCAACTTCCACGCTCCGCCCTTCGGCACCGGGCTCGACGAAGCCCCGGCGCTCGACGCGAACATGCGGCCAATGCACGGGGGCGCTGCGATGGCGCCCGTCGGGTCGACGGCCGTTCGCGAGGCGATCTTGAAGCACCAGCCGATGCTGTCGGTTCACGGTCACATCCATGAGAGCCGTGGCATGACCAAGCTCGGCCGGACGCTCTCGATCAACCCGGGCTCTGTCTACGGGGACGGCGTGCTCCAAGGGGCTGTCCTCGACTTGAACCCGAAGAAGGGGAAGGTCGCGCGGTACATCTTGGTCAACGGGTAGCCGGGAATTGGCAACAAGCCTGAGCAGGTAGGAGAACAGCTAGCGAGTAGCAAGCCAGAGGCACGAGGTCCTACAAGGGGAGGGTTTCATGGCAACGGTCGAAGAGGCTCAAGCGAGCTTGGGGGGAGTGAGTGCCGGGAGTGAGGCACCGACTCTGTTTCTTCGCAAAGCGACTGGTCTCGTCCGAGGGTGGTCCGTGCGGGACGCCATCATCTACGCGGCGCTCTCGACGAACATCGTCACCCTCGGCATCGTGGAGTTCGCCTACAACTCGTTCATCCCGAGAGGGCAGCTGCTCACCGCGATCCTGATCTCGGGGGTCTGGGTCTCTTTCCTCTGCATCACATACGCCGGCCTTGTCGTCACGATCCCCCGAGCCGGCGGTGACTACGTCTGGCAGAGCCGCATTCTGGGTGGCCCAGTCGGCTTCATCATGTCTGCGACCGGGTGGTGGTTCATCTTGTGGTTGTGGGCTCCGATCTACGGAGCAATCCTCTCCGAGGAGTTTGCCCAACCGCTGGCTGCGGACCTCGGGCACCAGGGCCTCGCGGCGTGGTTCGCATCGAAGAACGGCATCTTCGTCGTCTGCCTCATCACGATCGTGCTCGCCGGCATGCTTGTCTCCCTCGGCATGGCTGGCTACGCGAGGGTTCAGAAGTGGTGCTTCGCAGGCGGGCTGCTCGGGTTCACGATCATGATCCTGATCCTGCTCTTCACGAGCCACGGCACGTTCGTCTCGTCGGTGAACCACTACGGCAGCTCCCTGTTCCACGTGAAGAACGCCTACAAGGCGAACATCACTGCGGGCGGGACCGCTTTCAGCTTCGGTCTAGGGCCGCTCGGCCCCAGCATGTTGCTCGTGCCGATGATGATGTTCTACCTGCTCTGGCCGAACTGGGGCTCCACCCTCTACGGCGAGATCCGGGGCGCGAGCGACTTCAAGCGGGTCTTCGCCGGCATGTTCTCCGGTCTCTGGATCACCGTGATCCTGTCGGTCATCTTCCTGCTCGTCGTCGACAAGACCATCGGCTGGAGCTTCTACAACAACGCGAATGCTGCCTGGGCGGACGGCAAGGGCG
Source organism: Acidimicrobiales bacterium (assembly GCA_052146895.1). Lineage (GTDB taxonomy): Bacteria > Actinomycetota > Acidimicrobiia > Acidimicrobiales > Bog-793 > Palsa-601. Next base: position 847 of record JBKQLZ010000181.1, on the reverse strand, counting down.
TGTTCGGGATCTTCCCCTACCCGGCCATGCTTGCCGGCTGGGTGATTCACAACCAGGCCATCCAGATCGCGCTCATCTTGTTGATGAGCCTGTGGTTCTTCGGTTGGGTCGGGACGCTCTTCCTCTCGTCTACCCGTGTGATCTTCGCGGCAGCCTTTGACCGCGTACTCCCGGACGTGGCGGCAACCGTCTCGGAGAAACGCAAAGTCCCGATGGCCTCACTAGTCCTCATGCTGCTTCCGGCGGCAGGTCTCTCGGCGCTCTATGCCTACTGGGGCAACTTCCGCACGTATACGCTCGACGCGACGTTGGTCATCGCGGTGACGTATCTGTTCAGTGCGTTCGCGGCGGTCATCCTGCCCTGGCGCAAGCCTGAGCTGTGGGCGGCTTCCCCGGCGAGCCGGTTCAAGTTCCTCGGGATACCTCTCGTGCCCTTTGCCGGGCTCGTCACGATGGGGCTCATCATCTTCAACCTCTGGTACTGGTTCTCGAACAGTGCTTACGGGGTGAACAGCCGCGATTCCCTTTATTTCATGGGCATCATGTATCTCCTTGCAATCTTGCTGTACACAGGTGCACGAATCGTCCGAAAGCGCCAGGGCATCGATCTCGGATTGATAAACAAGGAGATCCCTGTCGAGTGATTGCCTGTTAGACCAGCCCCTTTCCTCTCCCACCAACAGACCCCCTGTTCGTGAGCGCCCCGGGCGGCGAAGGCTCTTGCGAGCCGGCCTTCGCCCGGGGCGTTGCACGCTCTCGGGCACTAGATGTTGCCAGTCCGACCTGTTTCCAGTTCCCAGGTGAAAGAGTCTCTTCGTGAGTTCATCAACTTCCGCGAGCGCTGTAG
>JBKQLZ010000180.1:0-2823 GCA_052146895.1 Acidimicrobiales bacterium | reverse complement strand
TCGCCGGGGATCTTCACGAATGCGTTCGATACCGTCGACGGGAGGAGGTTCGTTCCACCACTAGGCACGTGCACGCCGAACATGCGGAAGACCACGACCTGGCCCCGTTCGAAGATGTTCGTCATGGCGCATCCGGCTGCAGGGGCTGGTGTGCCTCCGCCGGTGACGGTGTCGACGTAGAAGAACAGCTTGTGTGTGCCCTTTCCCTGGACGGGCGGGCCGAGCGTGGTCGTCGTCGTGGCCGAGGCTCCGTGTGACCCCGAGCTCGCGCTCGCGATCGCGATCGCCATAGCGGTCACACCTACCGTCACCGCCAGCCCGACGGCGATAGAAGTAATGAGTCTTTTCATGCCAATCCTCTTCCTTTCTCGTGTGCGTCCTGAGAGGTCATGAGCTACCCCTTCACCTTGAGGGTGCCGTTGAGAGTCACCGTGTAAGAACCGCTCTGGTGGCCGGAGGTGCCGCTGAGGTGGAGCGTTCCGCTGAAGTCGAGGGTGCCGCTCGCGTCATTGGCGGTGCCGGTGCCTCCGGTTGCCACGAGGACGCCGTGGAACGTGACCGTCACGGCACCTGAGTAGCCGTTCGAGCATCCGGACGACTGGGACTGCGTCACCGTGAACGTGATCTTCCCCTGCGAGCTGGAGATGCTGCCGGTGCCGCTCAATGGGGCACCCGTAGGGCACTCCCCGCTATCAGTTCCCGTCTTGCCACTCCCCGAGACAGAGCTGGCGCCAACGAGCGTGCCGGTGCCTGAGCCCGTGACCGAGATGTCCGTCGCCGTGGCGCTCGTGCCGGTGTTGTCGATGAGCATCGAGGCGGTCCCGCGGTAACTGCCGGTGAACGCGACCGTCTTGCTGCTCGGTTGCGTCGTGGTCGTGGGTGCCTTCGTCGTCGTCGTGGCGCCCGACACGGTGGTCGTCGTAGTGGCGCCGACCTTGGTCGTCGTGGTGACCTTCGAGGCAGCCGTGGTCGTGGTGACCTTCGACTTGGCAGCCGTCGTCGTCGTGACGCCCGCCTTGGTCGTCGTCGTCGGCTTGGCAGCGGCCGAGCCGCCACAACCCGCAAGCGCGAGCGCCAGTGCACCTACAGCGAGCAGGCCCAGCTTGAACGGCGGCCCGGTCGTGCTACGGAGTGCTCTGCCTTTGCCTGTTCGTGGCTGACCTGTGCCTGTCTTCACGAGAACAGCTTCCGCCCGAACCGTGCCGGCCGGTAGGGCCGAATGACCCGACGTGGAGCAGATGCTGTCCCTTAACTGGGCCTATGCCTACCCAGCGGCCGAGACCCGGTCAGATGCCGATGCGCTGTGCGAGCAGCTCGCGGTGGTAGGCCGGGTCGCCGAGGATCAGCTCGGACGACTTCGCCCGCTTGAAGTAGAGGTGAGCGTCGTGCTCCCAGGTGAAGCCGATCCCGCCGTGGATCTGGATGTTCTCCGCCGCGGCGTGGAAGTACGCCTCCGAGCAGTACGCCTTCGCGAGGCAGGCCGTCACGGGGAGCTCGTCGTTGTCCTCAGCCGCAGCCCACCCGGCGTAGTAAGCAGCCGACTTCGCAGACTCGACCTCGAGAAGCATGTCGGCGCACTTGTGCTTGATGGCCTGGAACGAGCCGATCGGGCGACCGAACTGGATGCGGGACTTGGCGTACTCGACGCTCATCTCGAGCACGCGCTGGGCTCCGCCGACCTGTTCGGCGGCCAACGCGACAGCAGCGAGGTCGAGAGTCTTCTGCAGGACCGGGCCTGCGCTGCCATCTTCCCCGATGAGGCGGCCGGAGACGCCCTCGAACTCAAGCTTGGCCTGCTTGCGCGTCTGGTCCATCGTGGCGAGCGCCGTCCGGGTGAGGCCGGCGGCCTCGCCGTCGACGGCGAAGAGCGAGATGCCCGCAGCTGTCCGGGCAGCCACGAGGATCAAAGACGCAGTGTGGCCGTCGAGCACGTAGGACTTGACTCCTGTGAGCGACCAGCCGTCACCCGACCGCGTGGCCGCGAGCTCGATGCCCTCGATGTCCCAGCGGCCGCTCGGCTCGGTGTACGCAAGCGTTGCGATCGTCTCGCCGCTTGCGATGCCAGGCAGGTACTCCGCCTTCGCAGCCTTGTCGTCGGACGACAAGAGCGCGTTCGCCGCCAGCGCGACAGAGGAGAAGTAGGGAGCGCACACGAGCGCACGTCCCATCTCCTCGAGCACCACGACGAGCTCGACGTAGCCGAAGCCGGCGCCACCGAACTCCTCGGGGATGGTGAGGGCCTGCAACCCGAGCTGGTTCGCCATCTGGGACCAGACCGCAGGGTCATAGCCCTCGGTCGTCTCCATCAGACGCCGCACCTCAGTCGACGGCGACTTGTCCTCGAAGTAGCGGCGCACCGCAGTCCGAAGCTCCTCCTGCTCCTCGCTGAAGCCGAAGTTCACGATCCCTCCCAGACGAGCGTCCTCGCACGGCCCAAGTGGCCGCGCGACACGTGTGCGAACCTTAGCCTGGAGGACGGCAAACGGAAAAAGCGCCGATCGAGCCGGAGGGCCTCAATGAGCACGCTGCACTACGAGGACAGCCAAGTCGTCATCCACAAGACTGTCGTCGGCCCCTATGACAACAACGTCTTCGTCGTGCGGTGCAGGGAGACCGGCGACTCTCTCCTCGTGGACGCTGCGAACGAGCACGAGCAGCTCCTCGAGCTCTGCAAGACGCTCGGCGTCCGCCAGATCGTCGAGACGCACGGCCACTGGGACCACATCCAGGCGATCCCGCAGCTGCGGGACGCCGGCTACGAAGTGGCAGTGACGGCGGCCGACGCCGGCCTGCTCCCCTCCTACGACCTGCTCCTCGAGGACG
>JBKQLZ010000179.1:0-2694 GCA_052146895.1 Acidimicrobiales bacterium | reverse complement strand
GAGGAGTCCCCGATATCTCCATGGACGCCTCATGCCTCTCGCCGGCTGATATCGTCTCGAGCTTCCTCGGCATCGAACAACTCTCGTCGGAGTGCGGGACGAGCCTCGCGACGCCCATGTTCGCCGGTGTGGTTGCCATCGCCGATCAGCTGGCGGGCCACCACCTTGGTCTCATCAATCCCACCCTGTACAAGCTCGGGGCGAAAGAGTCCCCCGGTCTCGTGGACATCACCAAGGGCGACAACACGGTCCAGTTCTACGAGGATGGCGTGAGGCATGTCGTGGTCGGGTACCACGCGCGCAAGGGCTACGACCTCGCCAGCGGCTGGGGGACTGTCGACGCGGCGCACCTTGTGCCTGAGCTCGCGGGCAAAGTGATCCCGACCTGAGTCACCTCGCCGGCAGCGGGTCCCCGTCCCAGTCGAAGGGGCGCTCATCTCAAGATGCGACCACCCCCGCCAAGGCCACATCAACCTGCTTGCCCGCCAGGGCGCCTTTGGCGAGCGCAGCCGCGCTGCTCGCGCCCACGGCCGAGGCCCCACGCCGCGGAGCGATGATCTCGTCGATCAGCCCGTACTCGCATGCTTCCTCGGCTGTCATGTAACGGTCTCGCTCGATGTCCTGCGCGACCTCGTCGATCTCCCGCCCCGTGTGGTGGGCGAGGATCTCGACCATGCGCCGCGTGGTGGCGAGGACTTCGCGAAGGTGTATCTCCATGTCCCGCGGCGCCCCCCTCGTCCCCGCTGAGCCTTCGTGGATCATGATCTTGGCGTTGGGCAGGGCGTACCGCTTGCCGGCCGCGCCGCCGCAGAGGATCATCGCCGCGGCTGACATGCCCATGCCGACGCAGATCGTCGACACTTCGCAACGGACGTGCTGCATCACGTCGTAGATGGCCATCCCGGCGTAGCCGAGGCCTCCAGGAGAGTTGATGTAGAGGTGGATGTCCTTCTCGGGATCCTCCGCCTCGAGGTAGAGGATCTCTGCCACGAGGAGGTTGGCGATCTGATCGTCCACCTCCTGCCCGAGGAAAACGATGCGCTCACGCAGCAACAGCGAGAAGATGTCGTATGCCCTGTCCCCCCGCGCGGTCTGATCGAGCACAGTCGGGATGATCGAGTGCCGAATGCCCAGGTCCATGTCCAGCTGCCTTCCCATGTCGAACGGTTCCTATATCGAATACGATATCTCATTGCTAAGATAGCAACGATATGAGCACTGACGAGCGCCGCCACCCTCCGGTCTTCCCCGGCTTCAGGGAGATGGCCGAGCGCCGCCGCGCCTACGTCGGACGCCTTGTCGAGGAACGGGTGGCGCTCGGTCTCACCCAGACCGAGGTCGCCGCCCGCATGGGTACGTCGCAGTCGGCAGTCGCACGCCTCGAGTCAGGCGACGCCGACGTACGAATCTCGACGCTCGAGCGGTACGCCGCCGCACTCGACCGCTCGCTCGATGTCCGGCTAGAGAAAGAGGAGCACTGATGGACAACTCCCGTCCTGAGTTGGGTGATTGGCTGGAGGGCTATCTCTTCGACCGGCGCATCACCGTCTTACGCGGGGCCCTTGACGACCTCACTGCGACCCGGGTCGCGACCGAGCTCATGACGCTCGACGCGAGTGGCGACGAGGCGATCACGTTGCAGATCGACAGCTCGGGCGGTTCGCTCACGGCAGCGTTCACGCTCGTCGACGTCATCGCGGTGCTTGGCGTGCCGGTCAACGTGATGTGCATGGGGCGTGTCGAGGGCTCCGCTGTCGCCGTTGCCGCTTCGGGGTCGCACCGGCAGGCGATGCCTCATACGCAGTTCCGGATGAGCGATCCCGACGTGTCGTTCGAGGCCCGTGCCTCCGAGGCCACGCGCATGGCGGAGGCGCATCTCGGGCTGCTGCGGCGGTATCACGAGTGCCTTGCCCGATTCACCGGCCACGCGGTGGCGGAGGTGGAGGTGTGGTGCGCTGAGGGTCGTTTCTTCGGGGCTGGAGAAGCAAAGGAGGCTGGGCTCATCGACGAGATCTCGCGGGGCAAGACCGCGCTCCGGCCTTTGCGCTGAGGGCCGCTACGCTCGCTCCTGGCGAAGAAGGAGGAGCGAGATGGCTCTGCGCGGGAACCCGGTCGGTACGTCATCGAGGCGCTACCTGGGAAGGGGTCTCGGGCGGTCCGGCCTCGTTGCCGCCTGTTCCGCTGCCCTCGTGCTGGTATTGACGGCGGGTTCCATCGCCACCGCCTCTGCCACGAGCGCCTCGACGAAGCCGAGCACTGCCGCCACCGAGGACCTGCTCACGTACCACTACCAGAACGCCCGCCAAGGCGTCGACGATCTCGATCCTTCGTTTCGCCACTTGAAGCCCGCATGGACGACGAACGGGTCGAAGATCTCGGGAGACATTTACGCAGAACCGCTCGTCGACGGCAAGACCGTGTTCGTGGTGACAGAGGCCGACGACGTGTACGCCCTCGCCGCAAGTACCGGCGCGGTCGAGTGGAAGGTGAACGTCGGGAACCCGGCTCAGTCGGGCTCGGTGCAGGCCGCTCCGGGCCTCGGCGGTTGCGGCGACATCTACCCTCTCGGGATCACGGGCACACCTGTGATCGACCCGACCACTGGGGTTCTCTATCTCGCGGCCGAGGTACAGAAGACGGGGGCGACGTGGACCGGCGTCGCGCACATCATGGTGGCGATCCGTCTGAACGACC
>JBKQLZ010000178.1:0-11916 GCA_052146895.1 Acidimicrobiales bacterium | reverse complement strand
CGCGGCCGCCAGCCGCCGCCGCCGAGCGATTCGCCGCCGCTCCCGCTCGGACGTTCCGCCCCATACGCCATGGTCGATGTGGTTCTCCATTGCGTACTCGAGGCAGGGGCTCTTCACGGGGCAGTCGGCGCAAATTCGCCGTGCTACCTCGACTCCGACCCCGTCGCTCGGGAAGAAGAGGTCCGGTGGTTGCTCTCTGCAAAGCCCCCGCGCCATCCACGATGTGTCCATCGGTTCCATTTTTACAGGGCCCCCTGATGAATAGATGCGCATACCCTTAGAAACACCTGTGAGCTACATCTATCGGACAGTTCCCGCATGAGCTTGAGCTTAAACACTTCCGTCCCTGCATTCGGCCGGTGACCAGGTCGAGGGACACTCCGAAGCAGGGCCGGTAGACTGCTACGTCCCGTCGAGTCGGCGAACGTAAACGCCAAGGAGTCAGCGACCCATGACGATGTCGTCATCCCAGCCCGCCGAGCAGCAAGCTACCGAGCCGCCGCGGGGCCATGTCCGCATGGTCTACCTCGGCCCGGTCGCTCCGCACTGGGAGATCGAGTCGGAATTCGGTGACCGCAACGTCATCGAGGAGTTCCGCCAGCGTGCCCTCGCACGCCTCGTGCTACTGCCGCCGCACGACCCGCAATTCCGGCGCAATCGGGAGCGGATCGTGCGCGACGCCGAGCGCGAGAACCTCATCTTGGAGTGGGACCTCGGCGTGCCCGAGGAAGAGGAGATCGTCGCTCCCGCTTAGCCGGCGAGCGCCTAGCTGTCTTTACCCAGACCCAGCCTGGCCAGCCAGAGCCCAGGCGCGTCCACTTCTGGCGGGGTCGGCAGGCTCGCCTCGTCGATCCAGAGCCGTGCCAGCTCTGCGTCTCCTGACCGCTCCAGCACGCCTTCCACGAAGCGCGCGCCTCGATCGACCTGGTCCTGGTCGAGCCGCAGGCCGAAGAGCTGCTCGGCCACCTTTTCGCCCGATCCGCGGCCTACGCGGCGCCGCCTCATGGCCTCACCTATCGGAGCGTGGCCGCCGATCAGGCGATCGGCGATGGTAGTGGTCACATGCTCCGAGTAGCCCGAGATGGCAGCAGTGAGGGCGTCGAGCTGGGCCCGCACGAGTTGGACCTCGCCCGAGTCGGCTTCGGCGCGCATCGCGGAAGGGTCTCCGAACAGCTCGAGCATCGAGGAGACGTCGCTCGGGTCGCCACCGGCCATGAGCTCCTCGAGCGCAGCAGGGTCAGGGCGCACGGTCTCCGCGTGAGCCACCACGAGCGCCGCGAGGCGAGCGGCTACGTGTGGGCGCGAGAGGACAGCATGATGGGCCATCTCGTGCACGCAGAGCCAGAGCGACAGGTCGTCGACCGGAAGGCTCCAGTCGGTCGCCACCTGTGCGAGGTTCGACGACACGACGAGGATCTCGTCGCCGGAGGCCGGCGCGAGTGGGACCTCGTACTGCCCGAGGGCCCGGCCAGCGAGGTGGCCGACAGCAGAGCCAACCTGCATCGCGACCATCATCGGCATCACCGCAGTCGCCCATCGGCCGAGGAGCTGGGCAAGCTGGGGATCGCCAGCTCCGTCGTCCGGGCCGCTGAAGCCTTCGAGGTCGGATCGCCCCGCTCCCGCTCCCGCCTGTGGGCCTGCGGGCGGGCCGCCTGAGAGCGTGGAGCTCAGCTGATCGAGCACCGGCCTCCAGCTGTCGAGCGTGCGTCTCGCCCACTCGCCGCGGCTGGTCGGTATGAGCCTCGGGCTTCTACCGGCTGTGGGCGACAACTGCATTCCCGTGACATCGGTCACGTGAAGCTCGGCGATCGCACTCAGCTCCTCGAAGCGGATGCGCTCGCGCGGGTCCGGGTTCGGGTCTGGAGAGTCCCCGGCCGCCGCGCTAGCTGCCATCTGATATGCGAGCGGCCATTGGAAGCCAGCGCTCGTGGGCATCAACCGGAGCAGGTCGCCGAGCATCTTCGACAGGAAGTCACCGCCGCCCGAGGGGGGAGTGTCGCTCACTGAGCTCTCATGCTGCAGGTTGCAGCTGGGCGTTCACTTCCGAGAGCTGGTGACCTCGCACGATCTCGAGTTTGACCGGGGCAGTCGGGATCATCAAGTACAAGATCGCCTTCAGCGCCCCCATGTTGGGCACGGGCTTGCCGTTGACGGCTTCGATGACATCGCCTCGACGAAGTCCCGCGCGCGCTGCCGCGCTCTTCGGTTGGACAGCGACGACACGGATGCCCCGCACGAGATCTGCGGCGTGCTCCTGCTGCGACACCATGCTCGTGCTCGTGTGCTCCAACATGACGTACTCCGACAGGCTCGTCGCCCGGCCTTCGATCCCGAGCCAGGCGTGAGTCACGTGGCCATGGGCGATCAGCTCGCGCGCGACATGGGCGGCCAGCCAGCCCGGCACGACGAGAGCGCGCTGGCCTCGGTGGGAGGTGACGATGCCGCTGATCTGACCCGATCCATCGATCAAGAGGGTGCCATTTGGCACGTGGGCCAGCCCGAGCGATGGCGGGGGTACCTCGATGAGAGGAGGGCCGTCGCCGACGCTCGTCAACGAAGGTGATGTTGACACCTGCGCGAGCGAAAGTTCGAGCTGAGAGTCCCTCCATGCGAGCAAGGTGAAGCTCCCCCCGGGCTGGCTCTTGCTGGGGGAGAGCCTGATGAATGGAAGGTCCGAGCCGAGGACGTGCAGGACCGAGAGCCCGATCTCGCCTTCCCTGCCTGTCACCGTCGCGATCAGCTCCTCGCTGTTCGATGTGATCACCGAGACGCTTATGGCACCAGCGATCTCAGACGAAGGCACGAGGACGTAGCCATCCCGCGAGATGAGAACGCCATCGGCTTCCTTGGTCCCGCTCGGGCGGACGACCCTCACGGTCACAAGTGCGCTTCCCACGTTGGCGAAGAGTGCTCCTAGCTCTCTTGCGGACACCACTGGCACGGTTGCCGCGGTGGTGGTGACGGGAGCGTCGATTGAAGCCGCGCGCAGGGTCGTCTTCGGTTGCGTCGTCTGTGGAGGTGTCAGCCAGGCCGTCAGATGTGTGCCGACGAGGACGACGCCCGCAGCGAGGAGGGCGCCCACGAGGGCCCCGGCCCCGGCGCCTGCGCGCGTGGGGGTGGCTGCCAGCCAGCGTCGGCGGGCGGCAAGCGCCTGATCCGGCGAGAGCACTCCCGTCGTCGCTCCTGCCTCCGACGGATGCCTCCAGAGCCGGTCCTCTGGGGGGAGGAGAGGCTGACGTAAGTCGTCGTCCTGGAAGTCGTCGAAGTCGTTTCCGGGATCGACCACGGTTTGCAAGGATACAAAGCAACCGGGCACTTTGGGCCGCGACCCGTCAAACGGTCCCCGTGCTGGTGCGTACGATGCTCACGTGATCGATCCGGTGAACGACACCGACTGGCTGGCGCTCACAGACGAGTCCCTACCTTTCGACGAAGCCCTCGGGTGGGTGAGCGGAGCGGCTTGGGGGGCAGTGGCGAGTTTCTTGGGGATCGTTCGAGACCACGCCGAGGGTCGAACGGACGTGACTGCCATCGAGTACGAGGCGTACGACACTCATGTCGTGCCCCGGTTCGCAGAGATGGCAGCGGGAGCGCGAGAGCAGTGGCCCGAGATCGGACGGATCGTGGTCTGGCACCGGACCGGGCTCGTGGCGTTAGGCGAGGCTTCAGTTGCCATCGCAGTGTCGGCTCCGCACCGGGGCGAGGCGCTCGACGCGTGCCGGTACCTCATCGACACGCTGAAGGCCACTGTGCCGATCTGGAAGCGGGAGCACTGGCCCGGCGGGGCGGAATGGAGCCCTGCCGCGCACGGTCTCGAGCCGGTCGCGGGCAAGGCGAGGGGCACGCCGTGAGCGGACAGCTCGCGATCGATCTCGGGTCGACCCGGACCCTCGTCGCGGACACGGGCGGGCGCCTCCTCGTCGACGAGCCGACGGTCGCCGCGGTCAACCTGCGCGACGGCTCGTTGATCGCGTTCGGGTCACCTGCCCTGCTGCTGCCAGGTCGGTCCGCCGGAGACGTGTCGGTCATGAAGCCCGTCTCGCACGGCCAGCTGCAGGATCTCCGGCTCACAGACCAGGTTGCCGAGCACCTCCTCGGCAGGGTCCGCAAACGGGTCGGTCGCCATCCGGAGATCCTTTGCAGCGTGCCCGGGCTCGCGACGGGCGTCCAGAAAAGGGCCCTCGAGCGCTCGTTCAAGCGGGCAGGCGCGGCGCACGTCGACTTCATAGAGCACGCCTTCGCCGCAGGGATCGGCTTCAAGCTCCGGATCGACGAGCCAGTCGCGACGATGGTGTTCGACGTCGGGGGAGGCACGACGGACGTGGCCGTGATGGCACTCGGCGGCGTCGTGACCGAGGCCTCGATCCCGCTCGGCGGCGAGGACCTCGACCGCGCTGTGCGAGACCTCTGCCTTCGCTCTTACGACCTCGTGATCAGCCCTGCCCTCGCCGAGCGGGTGAAGATCGTGATCGGCACCGCCTGGCCCGCGAGCGAGACCAAGATCGACGTGACAGGGCGGGACACGTCGAACGGCATGGCACGCTCGGTCGTCGTCTCGAGCTCCGAGGTGAGCGCGGCGACAGAGGACTGCCTCCGGGCGATGGTCGGCGCCGCCGTCTCGTGCATCGTGACGGCACCGCCGGACCTGGCGAACGATCTCATCGCGCGGGGCCTTCACCTTGCCGGCGGGGCGGCGCTGATGACCGGCTACGCCCGGCGGCTTGCCACGGCGACCGGGATCCCGGTGCACCTCGCGGACGATCCGGCGCGGGCCGCTGTCATGGGAGCGGCCCGCTGCCTGAGGGACCTGTCCGAGACGGGCGCCCGCCGCGCCGTCAGCTCGACCCCGGTCGAGAGCCCGTGAGATCTTCGGCGGCCTGACGGACTTGCCAATCTCGGTCCTCGAGAGCGCGGGCGAGCGCCGCGTCGACATCCTCGCCTTCGTAGGAGGCGAGGGCCAGCACCGCGCGGCGCCGGATCTGGGGCCGGTCGGCGAGAGCGGACAGGATGACACCTAGCGCCTCGGGATCGCCTATCGCTCCGAGAGCGGCGACGGCGGACTCTCGGCAGAGCGGGTCGGAGTGGCGCGATGCCACCTCGGCGAGCGCCGCTGTCACGCCTCGTGGCTGCAGCTCACCCAGGCAAAAACACACCGCTTCCACCACCTCGCTCTCACCATCTCCCAGCTGGCCGGCGACGAGAGACGCGAGTGCGTCGGCTCGTGCTTGAACCTTCCAGGCGAGCTCCGCGGTGCGGCGCCTCATGACTGGCGAGGGGTCGGAGAAGCCGCGCTCCAAGTCCTCGAGCCCTGCGATCCCGATTCGAACGAGCGAGCCGAGCGCGGCTGCGCGGACGCTGTCGTCGGGATCGGCGAGCGCATCTCTCGCAGCTTGGGCGTCACCTCGGTGGCCGGCTGCGGCCGCCGCGCCCACTCGCCGCGCGGCCGAGATCCCCCCGGCACCGTGCAAGGCTGGCGTCTCGTGATCGGACATGACGACGAGAGCCTAGAGAGGACCGAAGCGGCCGCCGATGGGGACTCGCCTCGCCCACCGTTCAGGTGGAGGTGGGGCCACACCGTCTTCGCCATCGTCTGCGTGATAGCGATAGCGGCGATCATCGCCTCTTTGATCTCGATCCCGTACTACGCGATAACGCCGGGGACGGCCCAGTCGGTCGAGCAGCTGATCGGGGTGCCGGCGTCGCACGGTCACGAGCATGAGGGTCAGGTTCTCCTCGTCGATGTCGAGCTCATCCCGCTCCGAGCGATCGAGTGGCCTTGGTTCGCGCTCCAGTCGAACGACCAGATCGTCGGCTCGGGCGCGCTCCTCGGGTCCGAGTCGGCCGCTCAGTATCAGACCGAGGGCGAGATCGACATGAGCGACGCTCAGCAGGCAGCGACGGTCGTCGCCTTGAACAGGCTGGGTTACAAGGTGAAGGTGAGCCTCGGCGGGGCGTTGCTCTACGCGCTGCAACCCGACTCACCGGCCTCGCAGTCGCTTGCGGTCGGCGAAGTCGTGACGTCTGTCGACGGTCACAAGGTCAATTCAGCGGTAGCCCTTGGGACACAGCTGCGGCGGTACCTACCCGGCGAGACCGTCTCGATGGGCGTCTTCGCCTACCCCGCCGGTAAGACCAGGCAGGTGAGCGTGCGGCTGTCGGAGTGGCGCTTGCAGATCGTAGGAAAGGGGAAGAACGCCGAGGCAAATCTCGTCTGCGCGCCGTACGGCACGGATCTCAAGTACCCGATCGACCACATCTCGCCCGACACCGGGAAGAAGGTGACCGCCGCTCCCTGCATCGGCGCCCTCGACGTGGAGACGAACTATGTGGTGGGAAAGCTGCCGTTTCGGATCGATCTCTCGTCCGAGGGGATCATCGGACCCTCGGCCGGCTTGGCGTTCACACTCGGTCTGATGCAACGGCTCGATCCGTACGACCTGACCGGCGGGCTGAAGGTGGCCGCCACAGGGACCATGTCGATCTACGGGCAGATCGGCGACGTGGGAGGTGTCGCGCAGAAGACAATCGCCGTGCGGGCGGCGGGCGCCAAGATCTTCTTCGTGCCACCGCAGGAGTACAAGGTGGCGCTCGCCCATTCGGGTAACGGCCTCAAGATCTACGCGGTCTCGACAATCGGCCAGGTCCTCAAGATCCTCGAGCGGTACGGGGGCCGGCTGCCCACCAGCAACAAGTGACCGCGAGTTGTCATGGTGAATGTCCTGAGCGGCCCGGAAGAGGGTCGTAGGCTGGACGCCATGTCCTCAGAAGATCCCGCGATGGTCTCGATCTCGTCGCAGACCGGCCTGCAACCCGACGAGATCTCCCGTCGCACGTTTCCGGCCGTGCGCAAAGGTGTCGACGGAGAAGCAGTACGGCGCTATCTCGACGTGGTTGCGGACTCGGTGCGTGAGGCACTCGATCGAGAGCAAGCCCTGCGCAAGAGGCTGGCGGAGGCCGAGAGGCGCGCAGCTGAACCGGAGCTCGACGAGCAGACCCTCTTGCGGGCGGTCGGTGCCGAGACGGCGCGGATCCTCCAGACTGCGCACGACGCCGCGGCAGACGTCATCGCAAAGGCCGAGGCGCGTGCGGCTGAGATCCTCGCAGCAGCTGAAGCCGTCCTCGGCGAACGAACCGCCGTGGCTGACGCGGAAGCGTCCGCGCTGCTGGCCGCGGCACGTTCTGAGGCCGAGACGCTGACCGAGGAGTCGGCTGCTGCTGCTGTCGCCGCCCGTGAAGGAGCGACGAACGAGGCGGAGCTCGTCACCGAGACTGCTCGCGCAGAGGCGGTCGCGCTGCTCGACGCGACACGCTCAGAATGTCGGCGCGTAGTCCGAGAGGCGCGGGATCTCCGTGCGAGCGTCCTTGGCGACCTGGCCGAGCGGCGCCGGAGCCTCCGGGTCCAGCTCGAGCAGTTGCGCACTGGTCGGGACTCGCTCCTCGAAGTTGTCGACGCCGTCGGCGATGCCGTAGACCAGCTCCGCGAGCGCCTTGCGAACGCCGAGCACGAAGCACGCTTGGCTGCCGCCGAGGCAGGTGAGCGCGTTGAGGCCGAGGCGGATGCGGAGGCTGACGAGTCCGCCGAGCTGGAGGGCGCCTTGGCTATCGAGGTCGATCTCGAGGGCGCCGAGATCATGCAGGTTGTTGAGGCGCTCGAGGCAGTGATCGAGGAGGCCGTGGTCGAAGCGGTAGCGGAAGCCGTGCTCGAGGCAGTGATCGAGGAGGCCGTCGGCGACGCGGCCGATGTCGCCGTGCTCAATGAGGACGCGCTGGACGAGGTGCTCGGGGGCGACATAGGGGGAACGGCTCTCTACGACGACGAGGCCGTGTCGGACGAGGAGGCGCAGCCGACCTCGCATCGCAGTGTCGACGAGCTGTTCGCCCGCATTCGCGCGAGCCGGACGAGTGAGTCCCCTGCCGGCGAGCCGGGACCCGACGACGGCCACGAGCCGGAGGAAATGGCAAATGATGGCGTGCTCGGCAACCTGAGCGCGCACGAGGCAGCGGTGGCGGAAGCCGACGAGGACGTCGCGGGCATCGTGGAAGCCGCCGCTGAGGAGGCGGCCGCCGCGAGCGACGAGTCGGCACTCCCGCTAGAGGGCTCCCCCGATGCGCTCGCGCTCGCACAGCGAGCGGAGCTGCTGGGTCCCGTCACGACCAAGCTCGGCCGTGCGCTCAAGCGGGCGCTGCAGGACGATCAGAACGTTCTGCTCGACGCGCTCCGCCACTCGTCTGGAGCACCTGACCTCGCCGCTCTGCTGCCCGAGGACCAGCAACTGGAGCGAATCTCCGGTGCGACCGCAGCTCTGCTCTCGGAGGCGTGGACCATCGGCCACGACTGGCTGGGGGGTGGCAAGCCGGCGGCGGAAGACGCGACGCGCGCTGGGGCCCGCCTAGCCACCGAGCTCGCGACCGAGGTGACGGCCTTGCTTCGCCACCGCCTTGTCGAGGCTCTGTCGCCACTCGGTGAAGGGGCCGACGGGAGCGCGGACGCGGCCGGCGCGGCCTATCGGGAGTGGCGGGGAAGCAGGGTCGAGGGATCGGCGGGCGACTTCGCCACGAGAGCGTTCTGTGATGGCGCCGTCACCGGCGGAGCCGGTGTGCCGGTGCGATGGGTCGTAGACGACGAGGGCCAGCCCTGCCCCGATTGCGACGACAACGCGCTCGCCGGTGCCGTGGACGCAGGAGAGGAGTTTCCGACCGGGCAGCTGCATCCGCCGGTTCATCCCGGGTGCCGCTGCCTACTCGTAGCGATCACCTCGTAGCCTTTCGCTTGTGAGGGTTCCCGAGAACGCCGCTTTGGAGCGGCCGCGGATGATGCGGCGGTATCAAGCCGCCATCCTCATCGTCATCGTCGGGCTGATCCTCGCGGTGTTCATCATCCAGGCTGTTGCGGACGCCTACACGGACTACCTCTGGTATACGTCGATCCACCTGACGATGATCTGGCGCTCGACGGTCGAGACCAAGCTCGGTCTCAGCCTCATCTTCTCCGGGATCTTCTTCGTTGCTTGCTGGACGAGCCTTTGGGTCGTCGACGCTCTTGCCCCGATCGACATTTATGTCGCACCCGAGTACGAGCTCGTCCGCCGCTACCGTGCTTCCTTTGGCCGCTACCGCGTCACGGTGCGCACTGTGGTGTCTCTGCTGCTCGCGCTGATCGTGGGGTCGGGTACGAGCGCGCAGTGGCAGCACTGGCTCCTGTACGTGAACGGTGGGACGTTCAAGGGAGCGGGTTCGACTGATCCACAGTTCGGCCGGAACGTCGGGTTCTATGTGTTCCGTCTCCCGTTTCTCTCGTTCTTGGTGGACTGGTCACTCGTAGCGCTGCTGGTCCTCTTCATCGTCACCACGATCGCTCACTATCTGAACGGCGGCCTGCGGTCCAGTGGACCGTCGCCGAGAGTGGACCCGCAAGTGACGGCGCACCTCTCGCTGATCCTCGCTCTCATGGCGCTCGTGCGAGCTGCCGGGTACTTCTTCGTCGATCGGTATGCGCTCGACCTCAGTCCGAGCGGTGTCGTCTCGGGCGTCTCTGGTGCCGGGTACACGGCCGTTCACGTACGTTTGCCCGCACTGACGATCCTCGCGGTCGTGAGCATGATCGGCTTCGTCCTGCTGACGTTCAACGTGTACCACCGCACATGGGCGCTTCCCGCGGTTGCGTTCGGCATGTGGGTGTTCATCGCGCTCGCAATTGGCGTCATTTACCCGGCTTTTGTGCAGTGGCTGCAGGTAAACCCGGCGCAAAGCACGGTCGAGTTGAAGTACATCGAACGCAATATCTCGGCCACGAAGGCCGCCTTCGGCCTCAACTCGGTCAAACCGCAGACGTTCGCGGCCAACGTCGACCTCAGCGCGGACGTGCTGAACGCCAACCACGGCACGTTGAACGAGCTCCCGCTGTGGGATCCGAAGGTTGCGGCGAACACTTATGACAATCTCCAGTCGCTCCACGGCTACTACCAGCTCTCCGCGCTCTCGACGGATCGCTACGAGCTCGGTTCGGGGCGCAACGCGGCTCTCACACCGGTCGTCATCGGTACCCGTGAGCTGCTCCAGTCGGGCTTGCCTCGCAAGACGTGGGTGAATGAGCATCTCGAGTACACGCACGGCTACGGGGTGGTCATGTCACCGGCGAACACGACGACCGTAGCCAACCAGCCGAGTTTCGATATTCAAGGAGCGCCGGTTCAGTCGAGCAACAGCGCGCCCCGGATCACTCAACCCGAGATCTACTACGGCGACGCTGCGAGCACGTACGTCGTGGTCAACACGAAGCAGGCCGAGCTCGACTATGTCACCAAGAACGGCGCCCAGTCACAGACCAACCACTACGCCGGCAGCGGTGGTGTGCAGCTGACCGGCTTCTGGCAGAGGGCGGCGTACGCCATGCGCTTCCACGACTACAACCTGCTCGTGTCGAACCTCATCACTCCGAAGTCGCGCATCATCTACAACCAGAACATCGAACAAGAGGTGCAACGGGCTGCGCCGTTCCTGAGGGTCGACTCCAATCCCTACCCGATCGTCGCGAGCGGCGGGATCTATTGGATGGTGGACTGCTACACGACGAGCGACTACTACCCGTATTCGCAGGCCGCGTCCAACAGCCTCCTCCCTTCGGGCAGCGGCCTCCAGGGCCAGTACAACTACATACGTGACTCGGTCAAGGCCGTCGTCAACGCTTACACGGGCGAGGTCAGTTTCTACGTGCTCCAGCCGGGAGACCCCGTGCTTCTCGCTTGGGAGCACGCCTTCCCGGGGATGTTCAAGCCGCTGAAGGACCTGGCGCAGCTCTCTCCAGAGCTCTTGAACCATCTCCGCTACCCCCAGGACCTCTTGACGGTCCTGTCCTCGATGTACGGGCGCTATCACTTCGGCACGAGCTCCAGCCAGGCATCGCAGTTCTACACGCTCCAGAACGCGTGGAGCGTCGCCACGGCGACGGGCTCGACCTCTTACGTGCCGGTGTACGAGCTGCTGCGGCTGCCCGGCCAGAATTCGATCTCATTCGTCGCCATCGAACCTCTAGTGCCGCAGTCCTCTTCTGGCAAGAGCCAGCTGCTGGCGGGGTTCATCACAGCGGACTCGGACTATCCAGGGTACGGGTCTCTCACCGCGTATGAGTTACCGAGCGTCACCTCGAACGCCCTCGGGCCGGCGTTGGTGGCTGCCAAGATCCAAGCCGTCCAGTCGGTTGCGCAACAGACGACCCTGCTCGACCAGAGAGGCTCGAAGGTGTTGCTCGGACCGACGTTGCTGGTGCCGATCGAGGACTCGTTCATTTACGTGCAGACGCTCTATGCAACGAGCACGTCTCAGCCGCTGCCGGCGCTCGACTTCGTCGCCACCGACTTTGGTGGGGACAAGGTCGGCTTTGCGCCGACCCTGATCGGATCGCTCCAGCAGCTCTTCGGAGGCACGGTGAATGTCGGCACGACAACTTCGCAGACACTCTCGCAGCAGATCGAAGAGGATCTCGACCTCGCGTACGCCGCGTACCAGCAGTCGACGCTCGACCTCAAAGCCTCCCGGTTGGGCGCTTTCCAGCACGACATCGCCCAGATGGGTCAGTACCTGAGCGCGGCGCACACGCTGTTGGCCGAGGAGCACAAGAAGGGCTCCTCTTCGTCCTCGACCTCCTCATCGGGATCGTCGCCGAGCTCGTCGTCTTCGTCGTCTTCAGGATCCGGATCGTCGGGTAGCTCGGGCGGCTCTACCTCTACGTCCACGTCGCTGCCCACATCCTCCGGGGGCGGTTCGACCGGCAGCGACTCCGGCGCCACCTCGCACAAGTCGGGAGCGACTTCGACGGCAAGCTTCGGCTAAGTCGTGGCAGTCGTGAAGGCCGCGCTCACCCCCGCTGTATAGTGGTCGCTCCGCCGCGGGGTGGAGCAGTCAGGTAGCTCGTCGGGC
>JBKQLZ010000177.1:0-5540 GCA_052146895.1 Acidimicrobiales bacterium | reverse complement strand
CCTGCCGGTTCACGGAGCCCGGAACACTGACGTGGTCTGTCTCGGCCACGCACTCGTGGACCGGCTGGCGGAGGCAACGCCCGACGTTGTCACGCGTGCCGGGCTGGAACTGGGGGCGATGACGCTCGTCGACGGCGAGAAAGCACTGGAGATCGAGCGCGCCCACGATGGTTGGGAGGAGGTCGCCGGGGGGTCAGCCGCCAACACAGCAGCGGGCATCGCCTCCCTCGGCGGATCGCCGGCCTTTGCCGGGTCCATCGGAGCCGATGAGCTGGGCCGTCGATATGTGGCGAACCTCGAGGCAAGCGGAGTGCGCTGCGTCGCTCTGCCTGTCGCAAGCGGTCAACCCACCGGCGTCTGTCACGTGCTCGTGGGCCACGACGGAGAGCGATCGATGGCGACGAATCTCGGCGCCGCCGGCGAGCTCGGCGCGCCCGCTGTCGAGGAGGCAGGTATCGGCGAGTCGCTCGTCGTCTACGTCGAGGGCTACCTCCTCGATGCTCCGGCAGCGGCAGAGGCGCTCGCGAAGGCGACCGAGCTCGCGAGGGGTTCAGGCACGCTCGTCGCGCTGTCGCTCTCGGACCCGTTCGTGGTCGAGCGGCATCGAGACAGGGTCCTCGAGTTGATCGGCGAGGGCACGGTGGACATCCTCTTCGGGAACGAGGAGGAGACTCGATCACTTACCGGTGCGCAGTCGCTCGAGGAGGGCCTCCTCGCCTTGAAGCGACCGGGGATGCTCGCCATCGTGACCCTGGGGGCCGGCGGTTCGGTCGCGGTATCGACCGGCGGCAGGATCGAGTGCGTGGCGCACCCGGTGGACTCGGTAGTGGACACGACGGGGGCGGGAGACCTGTTCGCTGCCGGCGTTCTCTACGGCATCACGAGAGGCGACGGTCTCGCGCGGGCGCTCCGTGTCGGGTCGCTCGCAGCGAGCGAGATCATCGGCCACCTCGGGGCCCGTCCTCGGGTATCGCTCGCCGGTCTTGTCGAGGCGCTCTAGCGCCTCGATCGCTCAGGCGTGCTCGCTGTCCTCTTCGGGAGGGAGGAACGGCAAGTCGAGGTCGGTCAACCTGACGAGGGCGCTCGCCACCCACCGGGCGAGGCTGGAGATGTGCTCGTCCAGCTTGCTCGGGTCTTCGAGCAAGGAGTCCTCTAGGCGGATGCTCCCCTGGTAGGCGACCTCGAGTGCCGAGATCGTCTCACCGTTGCTTTCGAATACCTGCTCGAGGGTCGGAGCCGTCCGCTCCAACCGCTCTGGGCCTAGCTGAGGGCCTTCCTCGTCTAGTACCGAGAGCACGCGCGTCGCATCGGGCGTCTCCGCCAGCCGCTGCATGCGAAACGCGAGCTCGATGATGAGCTCTGGCGGCTCCGCCGGGGGCTCGCCGATCGACCACGACCGATACGCGCTCTGACTCCACGTCGGCCAGTCGAGAGTGAGGTCGGCCCGGACCCGAGCTGGACTGCGCTCGCCCGGGAGGCTGTACGACGTCTCGAAGGAGAGGTCGCCGAGGAAGACGTCGACCTGGAAGCGCTCCTCTACGGCCTGCTGTTCGAGGAGAGCTCCTTCGAACGCCTCGCGAATCGCGCCGATGAGGTCGAGCAGGATGTGGTCGATCATGGCGTTGCCGAGGCTACCCGTCTGGAGGCCTGGTAGACACAAGTGATGGTCGACAATCCGTGGCTTTCTCGCAGGGTTATCGCGTACGCACATCAAGGCGGTGCTCGGGAGGCACCCTCGAGCACTCTGTGCGCAATCGCGCACGCAATCGAGCTTGGTGCGCCTGCGATCGAGCTCGATGTCCACGCGACGGCAGACCGGAAAATCGTCGTCTGCCATGACCCCACGCTCGAGCGCACGACGAACGTCGCGGGCGAGATCTGCTCCCGGACGCTCGCTGAGTTGATGGAACTCGACAACTCGTACTGGTTCGTCCAGGGCGAGGACGTTCAGACCGGTTGCCCCGAGGAGAGCTACATCTATCGCGGTCGCGCACCTGCTGACCACCGTTACGGGATAGCAAGCCTCGAAGAGATCCTCGAGCAGTTTCCGGGCGCGATCCTGAACCTCGACATCAAGCGCACCGCTCCGGAGATCGAGCCCTACGAGGATGTGCTGGCGGAGCTCTTGCGCGCCTACGAGCGCCTCGACGACGTGATTGTCGCCTCGTTCAACGATGGGGCGACTGAATCGTTCTCCCGCTACGCGCCCGAGATCCCGACGTCGGCCGGAACGGCAGCCACGGCCGATTTCTTCCGCTCAGCGCGAGCAGGTGAGCCCGCGCCCGAGTCGGTCGCGCGGCATGTCGCGTTGCAGGTGCCTGCCACTTTCGGCGAGATCACCGTGGTTGACGAGCAATTCGTCGAAGCCGCTCACCGGGGCGGTCTCGCCGTGCACGTGTGGACGATCGACGACCGCCCGGAGATGGAGCGTCTTCTCGACCTCGATGTGGACGGGATCATCTCGGACTCGCCGAGCGTGCTCGTCCCGCTCCTCGAGGAGCGGGAGATCGCCTGGCGCGCGTGACTCGAAAGAGCGTCAGGCCAGCGAGCGGAAATCGATCAACCGCGACCGCAGTTCGGCTTCTTGCCGTGATTGGCCTTGTTCTTCTTCCGAAGCTTGCGTTTCACAGTTCGCTTGGACACAAGAGGGGAAGTGTACTCGCCGTCAGGGATGCGAGAATCGTGGGCGATGGCGTGGCTCCTACGTGACGGTCAGGTTCTCGCGAGCCTTCAAGTCGCGAGCGGGTTCTGGGCGCGCTCGCGCGGTCTCGTCGGCCGGCAGGAGTGTGAAGGGGCCATGTTGCTCCGCCACACGAAAGGCGTGCACTCGTTCGGTATGCGGTTCGCGATGGACGTAGCCTTCCTTGATCGGGACCTGAACGTGATCGCGGTGCGGCGGCTGCGGCGCTACTCGATCGCCCGGCCGAGGTGGCGCGCCCGCAACGTGCTCGAGGCCGAGGCCGGTGCCTTCGAACGCTGGGCGCTGAGGCCAGGCGATCAGCTCGAGATACAGGAGTGAGCGAGAGGGGCGAGCTCGTGCTCGTCGCCACGCCGATCGGCAATGTCGGCGACCTGTCACCGCGGGCGGTCGAGGCGCTGTCATCGGCTGACGTCGTCTACTGCGAAGACACCCGTCACTCGGGTCAGCTCTTCGCCCGTCTCGGGATCCGGCCGGCGCGCCTCGCATCGCTCCACGAGCACAACGAGGCCGAGCGGGTGCGGGAGGTGCTCGCGCTGCTCGACGATGGCAAGAAGGTCGCGCTGGTGACCGACGCCGGCACGCCCACCATCTCCGACCCAGGCCGGCGCGTCGTCGCGGCGGTGCACGCGGCCGGCGGGCGTGTCTCGCCGATACCGGGCCCGTCGGCTTGCGTCGCAGCGATGGCGGTCTCCGGCCTGGGGGATGGTCGGTGGCGGTTCGAGGGCTTCTTGCCGCGCAAGGGTCGCGAGCGACGCGCGCGCCTCGCCGAGGTCGTGGCAGCGACGGTGCCGTCCGTCATCTACGAGGCGCCCAGCCGAGTTGAAGCCCTCCTCAGCGAGCTCCAAGGCCTCTGTGACGAGATCCGGCCGGTGGTGGTCTGCCGGGAGCTGACAAAGCTCCACGAGGAGGTCTGGAGCGGTCCGCTCGGCGCGTCGCCGCATCGCTGGCCGGCAACGACAGCCCGCGGTGAGTTCGTCATCGTGCTCGACGGCGCCGAGGTGGCGGATCGGGTCGTACCGTCCCCGACCGAGCTCGCCGAGGCCGTCGCCGAGCTGGTGGTGGCGGGAAGCACGCGAAGAGATGCGGTGGCGGAGGTCGCCGACCGGGTGGGCATCGCGCGCCGAGAGGTCTACGACGCGGTCGGTCCGAAGGCGGGGGGTCGCCCGGCGGGGGGCTTGTAGGCTCGGCGCCGTGCCCGGTCGCTACTACCAGACGACCCCGATCTACTACGTAAACGACGCGCCCCATGTCGGCACGGCGTACGCCACCATCTGTGCCGACGCCCTGGCCAGGTGGCACCGGCTCGCGGGCGACGAGACCTGGTTCATCACCGGCACCGACGAGCACGGTTTGAAGATCATGCGAGCGGCGAAGGAGAACGGCGTCAGCGCGAAGGAGTGGTCCGACCGGACGAGCGCGCGTTTCGTGGAGACTTGGAAGGCGCTCGAGCTCTCGAACGACGACTTCATCCGCACGACCGAGGAGCGCCATTTCCGCTCGGTCCAGCGGTTCATGCAGGCCATCTATGACAACGGCTTCCTCTACAAGGGCAAGTACGAAGGGTGGTACTGCGTCAGCTGCGAGGCGTATTACGTCGAGGACGACCTACTCGAGGGTGAGCGCTGCCCGGTCCACGAGACGCCGGTCGAGTGGCTGTCGGAGGACAACTGGTTCTTCGCGCTCAGCCGTTTCACCGACGAGCTCCTCCACTGGTACGACCAGCATCCTCGCGCGATCTACCCCGAGACCCGCCGCAACGAGGCGCTCGGGATCATCAAGGGCGGCTTGAAGGACATCTCGATCACCAGGACCTCGATCGACTGGGGCATACCCGTCCCCTGGGACCCGGAGCACGTCTTCTACGTCTGGTACGACGCGCTCGTGAACTACATCTCCGCTATAGGGTTCGGCGACGACGAGGCTCGTTTCGACAAGTGGTGGCCTTCCGTCCACCATCTGCTCGGGAAGGACATCATCCGGTTCCACTGCGTCTGGTGGCCGGCCATGTGCATCGCCGCCGGGATAGATCCGCCTGGCCAGTACCTGGTGCACGGCTTCCTCCTCATCGGCGGCAAGAAGATGGGGAAGACGGCCTTCAACCAGGTCGATCCGGTCGAGCTCGCGCACGACGTCGGCAACGACGCCCTGCGTTACTACCTGGTCCGGGACTTCCCGATAGGCCACGACGGCGAGTTCACCTATGAGGGCCTCATCGAGCGGTACAACTCGGACCTCGCCAACAACCTCGGGAACCTGCTCGCCCGCGTTGCCACCGTGGTCGACTCGAAGTGCGGCGGCGTCGGACCGGCTCCGAGTCCGGCGACGAGCTCCTCCCCGCTCGCGCTCGCGGCGCCCGAGGTAGTCGGGGACGCGCTGCAAGCGTGGCAGCGCTTTGCACCCCACGAGGGTCTCGAGGCGGCCTGGCGGCTGATACGCGCCGCAAATGCCGAGCTCGAGGCTGTCGCTCCCTGGAAGCTCGACCCAGGGCCGGAGGTCGACGCCGTCCTCGGGGACGCGCTCGAGGTGCTACGGATCGTTGCCGTGCTCGTCTCGCCAGTGATGCCCGACACCGGAGCCGAGATTTGGTCTCGCCTCGGGCTCACGGGCTCTCCGGCAGCGCCCGGTAACGCCGGGCCAGCTGGAGTACTCGATTGGGGCGGCTACCCCGGCGGAGTGACCGTGACAAGGGGCGCACCGCTGTTCCCGCGGCGCGTGGCCGAGTGAAGACGAGTGGCCGAGTGACGACGGGTGGCGGACTGACAGCTGGAGAGCGCCTGTGAGTGAGATCGAGCCGCCGGGCGGACGCGGTCGTTTCTTAGGGATACGCCGCCGCCGAGAG
>JBKQLZ010000176.1:0-2815 GCA_052146895.1 Acidimicrobiales bacterium | reverse complement strand
GAGCGCAGCCGTTGCCGCCTCCTCGTGGCCAGCGCGCACCTGATCGCTGACATCCTTGGACCCGAGCGCATGCAGGACGCTCACCGACTTCGGTGTCGAGTAAGTGCAGTCGAATGCCACAACACGTACCGAGTCGTGGTGGCTCGAGAGCAGTTCACCCGTAACAGGGTCGACACCCGCCAGAAGAGCATGCAACGAGGGGCCGTCCACGGTGCCGACGAGACCGAGGGAGGCCGCCGCCTTGCCGAGCCATCGTCCGTCCGACTCGATCAGGACATCGCTTCGTTGGCGGCGGGACGCGACAGTTTCGAGGTAGTAGCCCTCTCGGTCCCGCAACACCTTTGCCACGCTCAGCATGCGTCCTGACTAGGCGCCGCCATGACCGACCGACCTACCGGCACAGCGTGCGCCGCAACCACCCCCTTCCACTCAGCAGCGAGAGGGCGTAAATTGTCGGTGGGTCCTCGGGGAAATGTCTGACCGAAGAGCCGGTGTGCGTGGGGGGTGGGAACCGGCCACGCAGGTGGCAGATGCCGAAGAGACGTTCCCCCTGTGACGAGCCCCGAGGGCCCTCTCGGTAAGTCGCAACGCGGGCGTGCCCATTGCCCGCGCATTAGCCAGACCGCTTGGACGCTCTATCGCCGATACCGCTCCAGGGCTCTCCGGGCAGCCAGGGCGCCTGCGTCGGCGAGTGCCGGGGGCTCGATCACCTCAGCTGTCGGTCCGAGCAAAAGCAGCAGTCGGCCAAACCAACCCTCGGCGTCGCTGACCGGGATCATCGCCACCAATCGCCCGTCGCCGCTCTCCTCGAGCGGCGCGATCACGAGACCCTCGACAGCAAAACGCGCCTCATGTGGCAACAAAATCGTCACCATCACCGCCTCGGAGGCGCCGAGGTAGGCCTCGGGACGGGACAACGCCGCCCGTTCCGCATCCGGCAACGACGCGACGCTCGCCGCCGGCATCCCGGTCGGCCGGACCGCCTGTACTCGGTCGATCTGGAAGCGGCGAAGACCACACGCCTGGTAGCACCAGCCGTCCAGATACCACTTCCCTTCGCGGACGACCACTTGGTACGGGTCGACAACGCGCGTGGAGGGGCCGGTCGCCGAGGCGCCAAAGTAGTCGATCTCGACCTGTTCTCCTCCAGCCACCGCCGTCCGGAGCGGACTGAGGGCGGGAGCCTGGTCTACCTCCACTGCAAGACGTGAAGAGCCGAGCTCCATTTCGAGCTTGCTCAGCGCCCCGGCCAGATCCCCCTCGTCGTCGGCTCCTGGCACCGCCAGCAAAGCTCGGGCTGCGGCAGCGAGCGCGAAGCCCTCCACGGGCGTGAGCCGTCGGGGATGCGCCAGCTCCCGGAGGCCCTCGGCAACGACATGGTCCTCGTCGATCAGGAGGTCGATGAGTTGATCGGGCGTGTACGGAGGCACGCCGCAACAAGCGGCAAGCTCGAGATCGTGTAGGAGCTCGGTCTCACTGACCGCGAAACGGGTGGCCAGCTCCGGAAGGCGCGCCTCGCCCACTCTCGCGAGGTAGACGAGGATGGCAAGCAGGCGGTTGAGGCGATCGCCGGCAGTCGCCTGCGGCGGCGGTTTGAAATGCCTTCGCTCCGGGCTCTGGTCGGCGCTGGCGTTTTCGCCGGCCACTAGCGCCTGGGCGTTCGGCGGGGCCGGATCCGATGCCAGTGGCTCATCGACTTTTCGCGGCGAGCTGCGCGAACCGCTCTTAGGTCGCGTCCCGCCCAACACGTCCTCGAGCCGAGCAACGACCGCGGCCCGCATCTCGGGCGGTCCGAGCACCTCGGCGGTATCGCCCAGGCCAACCACCCAGTCGACGAATGCACTCTTCTCTGGCCGGCCGGAGATTTTGAGACGCACAGCTCCGGAGGGTTCCCACGCCTCAACCGATCCCGAGCCCAAGGTCCCGACCACGCTCCTTGCGAGACGGGCGTCCACGAGCATGGTCACGTCGGACGACGCCGGGTCGCCGAGCTCGATCTCAGCCGAAGTCGAGCCGGATGCGGTGATGCCCTGATGCCACGGAATGAATCGAACCGCTTCGCGAAGGTCGAAACCTGCTGGCAGCTCGAAAGCTGCCGACGCCCCGAGCACTGGCGCGTCCTCGAAGCGGTCGACCCGAAACGTCCGGAGACCGGCGTCCGGAGCCGTGAGGTCGCGCCCGACTAAGTACCAGGCCGTTTCCTTGAACATGAGCCCGAACGGCTCGACCTCGCGGCGACGTCGCCGGTACCCGAAGCAGACCAGCGAGCGGTCTCGTACGGCCTCATGAAGCGGACCGAGGGCGGGAAGCGACGGCAGAACAGCTATCGGAGGGAGGCCAGGCTCGGGCACCTCTCCCGAGGCTCCGAGCTTTGCGACCGCGTCACGACCCGCCGCGCCGCCGAGCTGCACAGCGGCTACAGCGAAGCTCAACGCCTGCTCCTCGTCCGGGTCGAGACGAAGCTCGGGAAGGTAGTAGTCCTCTGGGCGGATGCGGTAGCCGAGCTGTTCTTCGCCGTCCAGCGGCTCGACGCTGATCGGGATTCCGAGCTCGCGAAGCGCCCGCTTGTCCCGCTCAAAGGCCTGACGGCACGCCTCCTTGCCTTCCGGGTACCCGACGACCGTGGAGGCGATCTCCCGCAACGACAGCGGGCGTGAAGTCTCAAGCAGGACCAGGACGAGGTTCGTCATCCGTTCCAGTCGGTCTGGTCTCGCTTCTACCGCCATCTGCTGCATGGTAGGCCCCGACCCGACGCCTCCCTACCGTCCGACCTCCCGTTCGGCGGCCCGG
Source organism: Acidimicrobiales bacterium (assembly GCA_052146895.1). Lineage (GTDB taxonomy): Bacteria > Actinomycetota > Acidimicrobiia > Acidimicrobiales > Bog-793 > Palsa-601. The sequence continues at coordinate 25 of JBKQLZ010000176.1, read as the reverse complement.
GTGGCGGCGATCCCGGTCGTGAAAT